>JABBAU010000055.1:0-54947 GCA_018607785.1 Methylobacillus sp. | reverse complement strand
CAACTACTTCTTCGGTTGCATCAATTGCTTTATCTACTTCTGATTTCATGTAGTTATTATAAACATACCAACCGATGGCGCCGATAATAATTAATAAGATAATTTTTTTTAGCATTTATAAGTCCTTTATATAAATTTCTCTGTAAATTTGATTTAATATATTAGCACACAGTAAAAAAGTAGATTAATTTTTTAAATTACAATTATGTATGAAGCTTTTGAAAATTTAACGGAACTCTATTTATCAGAGTTTATTCTTGCGATATTAATAATATCTATTATCGTTGTGGTGATGTCTATTTTTCACGTAATCATGACGTCACATGATAAACATCAAGTTGTTGCAAAAAAAATAAAATTAACCAAAAAACAAAGCAAAGAACCCAAAATTAAATACAGCAAAGAATTTTTAAAAAGAGTTAAAGGCATCGATTTAGATTTAAAAAAATAAGATAAATAAATTGAATTTTATTAACACAGCTCCCTCTATCAATTAAGTAGGCTGCTTTTGATGCTTACCTGGTCTCGTAGGCTTACTCCTCCCTTAGTCTATGAGACCTCTAATTGCTACCGACTTATTTTGTATTGTGTTGGGCAGTAGGCTCTAGTGACATCTTCTGATCGAAGTTTCAAATGCTTTATGGATTTTTCTTTTACCCGTTTTCTCCATAATTTATATGATGATTTCTTTAAATTAGTTTGCATAAGCCTCATTAATTTAGGCTCATCTAAACCATAAGTTTTTAAAATTGCCTCAAACGGGGTCCTGTCTTCCCAAGCCATTTCTATAATGCGGGATATATCTTCCTCAGTAAATTTTAAGGATATTTTTGCCATAGCTAAAACAGTTTAATTTTCAGATTGCTAATATAAGAATTAAGCAGTATGAAAGTAGTAAACTTAATGCTATTGATATGTGAACTAAATATGCTATTAGAATGTTCATAGCATTTATTATATGAGTATTTTAAATTTAGCTTGTTATTGCGAATCATTATTATTTTCATTTGTATAATGAATGTAATGACTTATTTTTTTGAATTAAAGTTCCACAAAGTTACTTTGCCAAACATAGCGTAATTGAAGATTAATATCGCACAATACCCTACAAAAACATACATCCATAAATCGTAATAAATTTCATAAGGTTCTTTGTTTAAATTTTCCATAAAAAATTCTATGTAAATAACAAGCCCTAAATAAACGGTATTGAGAACTGTGAAAAAATTTAAAAATATTTTACGAAAATCCATAATTTACCTTAACAAAATCAATTGAGGAATCTTTGTTCCATCAACCCAAACGATGGCGTTTTGATTAAACTGATGGCCATAATCTTTAGCAGAAGCCAGCGACATTCCAAACACTAAAAAACTTTTTTCTCCTGGCCATTTATTATTTGGACAAACACCTTCAGCAGGTATAAAAGAAAAGTTTTCAGATACTAACTTTTTTTCTAATTCAAGATTTTGCTCTTTATTGATAGAGATGTCTGTTTCAACACTTTTTGGATTATATGCCGTTAAAATGGCTGCCTCTTTCACATCATTTTTTTCAAATAACTTATCAAAAATTTTCTCTTCAGTCCCTATTTTTAAAATAAATGGAGGTTTATCATAAATATGATAATTAGCATTTTTATATGACTCTAAATCCGAAGCATTTATTTGGCTAATATTAGGTTCTTGTTTTGGAGATTTTTTGTCACCACTATTACCCAGAGAATCAGCACGACCGTGATTCACTTCAGAGTGATTTTGTTCATCATCTCTCACTACCCTGATAACATCAAGTAATTTAGCATCCTCAGCTAAATTCCAATAATCTTTTGCAATTTGTGGCGCATCAACGTTAAGAGATGGATTTGTTGATACTTGATCATAATAGGCAGTGTAACTTATCACCGCTTCATCTTCGAAGTAACCAACCAATCTATGCGCGGTTTTGGGAAAAAAAACATACAATAAAAAATAGAAATTCCAAAAAATTGCTTGTGCAGCCAAAATAACAAGACGTTCATACCATTTGGGTTGAGCGATTTCAATAAAAGTCATTAAATGCATTCTTTCATTTTCTGCTTCATCTAAAAGAATTTTTATCCAACCTCGATCACTTTCCATTTTTCTTAAACAAGTGAGATGAATCCACATTCCCCCGACCATTCCAGGAACAGCGGCGACGGTTTCTAACACAACAGCCCGATGACCATAACGTTTAGCAAAAAAGGTATCTGCAAAAAAACGAAGAATTTTGGTGATAATCAGAGCAACATGATCACTCATATTTGCAGGAGTTCGGTGTTGTATCATCTTAGTAGCCTAACTAAAGAGGGTATTTTAATTTAAATCTGCCAAGTGAGCGAGTAAATAATCTATAAATTTCAAATTATTGTGGTTTTTTTTGATCGTTTCTAATGTTTTCTATAATGTAATTTGTAATATCAATAGCATTTTGCTCACCACCAGCCATTGTACTTGAGGTCATGTAATTACCATCTATGATAATTGTAGGTACTCCAGTAGCGCCAGCATCTTTAAAAATTTTGTAAGATTTTTTTAATTTTGTATCAATTGAAAAACTATTAAAGGCAGATTTAACTTCTTTTTTATCAAGCTTACCGTTTAGTGTAATCCAATTAATTAGTGCTTTTTCATCATTAGGATCGAGCTCTTTATCTTTGTGAATTGCATCAAATAACTTCTCGTGAAGTTTTCCTTCTAAATCAAGTGTCTCTAATGCGAAATATGCTTTTGCACCTGGCACCCAACTCTTCCTTGGAATAGCAGGAATCCTTTTAAATACTACATATTCAGGCAGTTTGTCAGCCCATTTTTCTAGGTAAGGATCCATTGAATAACAATGAATACATCCGTACCAAAAAAGTTCGAGAACTTCTATTTTTCCAGGAGATGACGACTCAATCTCTTTTTTTGTTTGTTTAAAATTAACGTTAAATTTTGGCTCTACGGCAAAAACAACAGTTGAAAAAAATAACGTTAGTAATAAAATAAATTTTCTCATTGCTTATGTTTCTCCATGTCTAGTCTTCTTTAGGTGTAGTTAATTTAATTAAGTTCGCTTTAAATCCTTCTAGAAAAAGTTTCTCTCTACTATTTTTTGCTTCATCATAATTTTTGTATGGACCCACACTTACTCTATGAAAAGTATTTAGCCCAATCTCAGCAGTCATTACAACAGATTCGTAACCCATAAGTGCTAGACGTGCCTTAAGATTAATGGCTGCTTTTTTTTCTGAAAAGGCACCTACTTGGATGTAGTAAAGTACGTTTCTATTGTTGTCTGGGATGAGCTTTTGTTCTTCCTCAGAAATGTCTGAATAAGCCGCAATATTTGTATCTTCATCGATGTTAATCTCATCTTCATCACCTAAAGCGGAATTAACTTCAATACATGACCCGTCTGTTTTTTTTGAAATGAAAGGGCTTTTACCGCTTGTGACAAGAAGTGTAATAATGATAGCAACAACAATTCCGAGGAAGAGACCAAAAAATAACCCATTTGCAAAGGGAGTGCCTTTGATTTTTTTTCGTGATGGAGATTCATTGTTGTCATACATAATCAATCCTTTACATTTTGTGAGGGGCACTTACCCCAAGTAAGTTTAAACCATTTGACAATACATATTGAGTTGCTTGGATAAGAGCAAGCCTATTCTCCATAATATTTTTGTCGTCAATAAGAAATTTCGTATCATTATAATAGCTATGAAATTCAGCAGCACAATCTTTTAGGTAGCTAGCAATTTGATGGGGGGCTAATTCTTTAGCAGCTTGATTAACGACTTCGGGAAACTCACTAATATTTTTTATTAACCTTAATTCATTTAAATTTTTAATGTCATCACCATTTTTTGCTTTAAGGTTTTCTTTTTTACCGCCCCATTGTTCAAGTACTCTTGAAATTCTTGCATGAGCATACTGTATATAATAAACAGGATTTTCATTATTTTTAGCTTTTGCTAGATCAATATCAAAGATAAGCTGAGAATCTGCTCTTCGCGCAGTTAAAAAATATCGTGTTGCATCACAACCTACCTCATCAATAAGATCTCTTAAGGTTACATAGCTCCCAGCCCTTTTTGAAATTTTAACTTCTTTTTTATTTTTCATAACAGTTATCATTTGATGAAGAACATATTCTGGCCATTCAGGCGGGATATTTTTTTCTAAAGCTTGAAGACCACCCCTTACTCGATTTATAGTGCTGTGGTGATCGGCACCTTGTTCATTAATAACGCGTTTAAATCCTCTTTCCCATTTATCAAGATGATAAGCAATATCGGGAACAAAATAAGTATACTCACCGTCAGTTTTTCTCATCACTCTATCTTTATCATCACCATATAAAGTTGTTTTAAGCCATAAGGCGTTATCCTTCTCATAAGTGTGGCCATTTTTATTTAACAATTTAATAATTTCTTCAACTTTTCCACTTTGATAAAAAGATGATTCAAGACTGAAAACATCAAAAGTAACATTGAAAGACTCAAGATCAAGATCTTGTTCATTTCTGAGATAAGCAATACTAAACTCTGTTATATCGCTAAAATCTTCAATATTTCCTGACGGCTTAATTTGCATTTCTTTAAAGTTGAATTCTTTTTTGCTTAAAAAAGCATCAGCTATATCGTTGATATATTCTCCTTGATAACCATCTTTAGGAAAACTTTTATTGGTAGGTGAAATTTTTTTAGCTCTAGCTTGAACAGATAAAGCAAGAGAGTTAATTTGTGATCCTGCATCATTATAATAAAATTCTTTTGTGACATTCCAACCTGTAGCGCTTAAAAGTCGGGCGATAGAATCACCAATTGCTGCACCTCTACCGTGACCTACATGAAGTGGTCCTGTTGGATTAGCAGATACAAACTCAACTTGAATTTTTTGATTTTGACCAAAAGTACTTTTACCAAAGTTTTGCTTTTCTTTTAAAATTGCATTAATGATTTGCATTCGTGCTTCTGAACTTAAAAAAAAGTTTATATATCCAGCACCTGCAACTTCAATTTTGTCGATTAATGAAGATGTTGGCATTAATTTAACAATTTGGTCAGCTATATCGAGTGGCGATTTTTTGAGTATTTTTGCCAAAGGAAGGCTGGCATTTGAGGAAAAATCTCCATGTTGTATTTGTTTTGGCCTGCTAATTTGAATTATTTTTTTATCAAAATTATCAACTAGTTCGTTGATGGCGTTATCAAGTAAATTGGTTAGATAATCTTTCACGAGGTTACAATAGGTTATATATATATAAATATTTTACCCTATCTAAGGTTGTCTGATTGAGGAAATTTGTTGAATTGAATAAAGATCAAAAAATATTAAAGGTTGCGTTAGATGTTCCAGTTAATAAATTATTTGATTACATATCTAATGATTCAAAAATAAAGATTGGTCAATATGTCAAAGTGCCTTTTGGCAATAGAAGCCTAATAGGCATTTGTTGTGAAATTTCAAATAAAACCCAGATTGAGTCCAATAAATTAAAAACTATTATCCATATAGATTCTGAAGTTATTTTTGATACACTCATGCTTAAGCTTTTGAATTTTGTTTCTGACTACTACCACCATCCCATCGGTCAAACCATAATGTCTGTTGTTCCCAGCAGAATAAAGAAGAATTCACCTTCATCACGAAAGAAAGAATTATTATTTAAGGCAAATAAAAAACTGACAAAAGAGATAATTGAAAATTTTCCCAAAAGACAGCTTCGCTTAAAAAATATCGCTAATGCAATTTTGGAGGAAAATTTAAGGCAGAGGGATTTAAAAAAACTTGCGTCAAATTCAGGTGAATGTATAAAAAAACTTGAGCAGTTAGGTCTGATATCCTCCGAAGTTTATATTCCAAAAACCATAAATGCTAAAAGTATCAAACCAACATTAAATGAAGATCAAAAAAATGTAATTGATTGTATTAATCAATGCAAAACATTTAAGCCTTGGTTAATTCATGGAGTAACAGCAAGTGGAAAAACAGAAATTTATATAAATCTAATAACAAAGCTGTTATTAGATAAGCCTAGCCAGGTTTTAATGCTCATCCCAGAAATTAACTTAACACCGCAATTAGAGGCAAGATTCCAAGACCGGTTTTATGATAAAAAAATTGTAATCCTTCATAGTTATTTATCAAATCTCGATAGACTCGACAACTGGAGAGAGGCGAAGGCTGGGAAAGCGGATATTGTAATAGGTACTCGGCTTGCTGTGTTTACCCCAATGCCTAATTTAAAAATGATTATCATTGATGAAGAACATGATGCTTCCTTCAAACAAAGCGAAGGCTTGAAATATCATGCAAGAGATGTGGCAATGATTAGAGCAAAAAATTCAAATATACCAATTGTGATGGGGTCTGCAACCCCTTCCTTAGAAATTTGGTACAAGGCAATTAATGCTCAGCAAAATTTTCAATATTTTAAGTTAAATAAAAGAGCCGTTGATGATTCAAGACTGCCAATTATCAAAACTATTCAAGTGAACGAGAAAACAAAACTTCAAATTTCTAAACAAGTAATAGATGAAATCGAAAAAAGAATACATAAAAAAGAACAAACAATTATTTTTGTAAATCGCAGAGGTTATTCACCTGTTCTGATTTGTTCTTCTTGTGGTTGGGTTGCTGAATGCAAAAGATGCTCCACAAGATTGGTCGTTCATCTTCAAAAAAAACGACTTAAATGTCACCATTGTGGGCATGAAGAAAAAGTAAATAATTCATGTTTTGATTGTGGTAACACCGATTTATTCCCTTTAGGGACAGGAACACAAAAAGTAGAAGATATTTTGAATTATCATTTTCCTACCGCTAAAATTGTTAGAGTTGATCGTGACACAACGCATTCAAAAAAAGCAATAGAAAATTTGTATACAAGCATGAATAACAGGGAAATTGATATTGTCGTTGGTACACAAATGTTATCAAAAGGACATGATTTTCCCTATGTATCTTTAGTTGTCGTACTAGATGCTGACAATGCTCTTTACAGTCCTGATTTTAGAGCAAGTGAAAGGTTATTTTCTCAACTTCTGCAAGTTTCAGGGAGAGCAGGAAGAGGAAAAATTAAGGGCGAGGTCTTAATACAAACTGTTTTTCCAAATCATGATTTATTTGAATCTTTAAAAGCGCATGATTTTGATTTATTTAGCAATCAATTAATTAAAGAGAGAAAAAGTATGGGGCTTACCCCTTTTAGTTTTAATGCTGTGATGCTTGTGCAATCAAAGAATCTAGAGACTGCTAAAAAATTTATATTTGATATTTCAGCTTGGATTAAAGAATCTTCATTAGGTAAAGTAGAAGTTCTGGGTCCAGCAAGGCCTTCCATAGAAAAGCTCAAAGGCTTCGAGCGGTACCATTTATTTATTAAAGCACTTTCTCGAAATGAATTACACGCAGCTTTAAAACCTTGGGTTTCACAAATCAGACAACATCCTCATGTGAATCGAGTAAAATGGGCATTAGATGTTGACCCAATGGAATTTTAAATAATGAGAAATTTGTTATCGCCACCAAAAGTAATGACGTTTTCAGCAACTGATCCAACCGGTGGGGCAGGACTACAGGCAGATGTTCTTACATTAGCAAGTATGTATTGCCACCCTATATCTATAGCTACAGCGATCAGTGTTCAAGACACAAAGGGTGTTGAGTCACTTATGCCCCTAGATTCTAAACAAATTAAAGAACAAGCCATAACAGTTCTAAATGATGTAAGTGTTTCGGTTTTTAAGTTAGGATTATTAGGCAGCCTTGAAAACATTAGAGCGGTGGCAGATATTCTTAATAGTTATCCGAATACTCCAGTTGTAATTGATCCCATAATTTCATCGGGCCGAGGGGATATTTTGATGAATGATGAAATGAAGGAAGAGATGATTCGATTGTTATTTCCCAAAGCATTTTTAATTACACCAAATAGTATTGAAGCGAGAAAGTTTGTATGTCAAGAAAATGAAAGTATTGATGATTTTTCAATGAAGGATACGGTTGGTAGATTATTTAACTTGGGCTGCAAAAATATACTGATTACGGGCGGGCATGAACAGTCAAAAGATATTATTAATACTCTCTATTTGAAAAATGGTGAGATTGTGCCATTTAAAACAGAACGGTTTTTTGACGAGTATCATGGATCAGGTTGTACGTTGGCATCCGCAGTTGCAGGATTTTATGCTCAAGGCTATTCATTAAGAGAGGCTGTGTTCGAAGCTGTATCGTTTACTTCCCTTGCGCTAAAAAATGCTTTTAATATTGGAGAAGGTCAATTAATTCCAGATAGATTCCACTGGATATTCAATAATAGTTCATATGAAGAAGATGAAAACAGCGATAATCCAACCCGTCATTAAGGGTATCTATGCAATTACGCCAGACCAGATAAATTCTGAATTACTCCTAAAACAGGTTAAAGCTTGCTGTGAAGGGGGGGTCAATGTTTTACAGTATCGCTCAAAGACTCTCTCCTGGAAAAAAAGGTTTGAACAAGCAAAAGAGATAAAACAAATTACAGATGATCATAAAATACCATTAATTATAAATGATGATATTGATATTTGCGAACATTTAGACGCTTTTGGAGTACATTTAGGAAAAGATGACGAAAGTATACAAAATGCACGTAGTACACTTGGACCCGATAAGTGTATTGGATTGTCCTGTTATAATGATTTACAGAGAGTCGAAATGGCAATTAAAAATGATGTAGATTATGTTGCATTGGGTGCTTGCTTTGCAACTAAAACGAAACCTAATGCTCCAATCGTTTCAATGCAGATACTTAAGATGGCGGTTAAAAAATATGATGTTCCTATGTTAGCAATTGGGGGTATAACTATGGATAACATAAATTTATTAAAAGATAATGGCATG
Organism: Methylobacillus sp.; assembly: GCA_018607785.1. Classification (GTDB taxonomy): domain Bacteria; phylum Pseudomonadota; class Gammaproteobacteria; order Burkholderiales; family Methylophilaceae; genus BACL14. Next base: position 46,050 of record JABBAU010000055.1, on the reverse strand, counting down.
TATTGTTTTGCTTTAATAAATAGTATTTTTTCTTCTGTTGACATAACCTCCACAGTTAAACAATTTAAATTAAAAATTAGATAAATATTTGAAAATGAACAAAAATAAAATACTTTTTGAAAAATCAGAAGACTTTATTCCTGGCGGGGTTAACTCTCCTGTAAGGGCCTTTGGATCGGTTGGCGGCACTCCTATATTTTTTAAGAGGGGTAAAGGTAGTCGGCTTATTGATGAAAATGATAAAGAGTATATTGATTACATAAATTCATGGGGGCCTATGATTTTAGGGCATGCACATCCAGAAATTATTCAATCAGTAAAAAGTACAGCAGATTACTCGCTCTCATTTGGTGCACCAACATCTAGAGAACTTTCAATGGCTGAGCTAATTGTTAAATTAGTTCCCAGCATAGAACAAGTTAGATTGGTAAGCAGTGGGACGGAGGCAACAATGAGTGCAATTCGTGTTGCGAGAGGCTTTACCAAGAGGGATGAAATTTTAAAATTTGAGGGTTGTTATCATGGCCACGCAGATTCTTTATTAGTGAAAGCTGGGTCTGGTGCTTTAACTTTTGGCCAACCAAGTTCAGCAGGCGTTCCTGCTGATACCGCTAAACATACACATACTTTGGAATATAATAATGTTCAGGCGCTTGAAGAATGCTTTGAAAATATGGGTCAAGCATTAGCTTGTGTAATTATCGAGCCGGTTGTTGGAAACATGAACTTAATTGTCCCAAAAAAAGAATTCTTAAAAAGATTAAGGGAGCTATGCACTGAATATGACGTAGTTTTAATTTTTGATGAGGTCATGACAGGATTTAGGGTAGCATTAGGTGGGGCACAATCTTTATATGATGTAATTCCAGATATGACAACACTTGGTAAAGTAATTGGTGGTGGGTTACCTGTTGGTGCATTTGGAGGTAGAAAAGAAATAATGCAACAGCTAGCGCCACTAGGTCCAGTTTATCAAGCAGGCACATTATCAGGAAACCCGGTTGCAGTTTCTGCAGGTATGAAAACTTTAGAGTTAATTCAGCAGCCCAATTTTTTTGAAAATTTATCTAGAACTACAAAATCATTGGTTGATGGTCTGATTGATGCGGCAAAGGCAAGTAATATAGAATTTTCTGCTCAAAGTGTTGGGGGTATGTTTGGATTTTATTTTAGCTCACAGCCTCCTGAATCCTTTGACGATGTCATGCTTTCAGATAGGGAAAAATTTAATAAATTTTTTCATTTAATGCTTGAACAAGGAATATATTTTGGTCCATCAGCTTTTGAAGCAGGGTTTGTTTCTTCTGCCCATACTGATGATGATATAAATCAAACTATTCAAGCTGCTATGACTAGTTTCAAAAAGCTAAAATAAATATAGAAATCTTCGTCTAGAACATTGAATTAGCAAGGAAAAAGCGATAATATTGTCATCCAATTTTAAAAAAAATTTAGTAAGCATGAAGTTTCATCACAAACAAAAAAAACAAGGCTTATATAATCCCATGAATGAGCACGACTCTTGTGGAGTCGGGTTCGTAGCCAATATACATGGAAAGAAAAGTCATAAAATAGTTTCTCAAGGCCTTGAGCTATTAACTAACTTAACGCATAGAGGAGCGACAGGCTATGACCCCAAGTTAGGAGATGGTGCTGGTATTTTAATTCAAATTCCTGACATATTTTTTAGAAATGAACTTGAAAGCAAAGGACAAAACCTCCCTCCAATAGGAAAATATGCTGTGGGCATGTGTTTTTTTCCTCAAGGTAAAAAAAATCAAGCGTTATGCGAAAATAAAATTAGAGAAATCATCGAAGATGAAAAACAAAGCTTTCTTAATTGGCGTGATGTTCCCTTTAATAATAAAGATATTGCAAAAGCGGCAAAAGATGTCCAACCAATAATTAAGCAAGTATTTATCGGTAGAAACGAGAGCTTAACTAATCAAGCAGCTTTCGAAAGAAAATTGTTTGTCATCAGAAAAAGAATTGAAATTGAAATAAGTAAATTAACTATAGAAGATCCTGCAAATTTTTATATATCTTCAATGTCATCCAGAACAATTGTGTACAAAGGAATGCTTTTGGCGCATGAGGTTGGAGATTTTTTCCCAGATCTCGTTGATGAGACATCAACTTCAGCCATTGCTTTAGTTCACCAAAGGTTCTCTACTAACACCTTTCCTGCTTGGGAGCTAGCTCACCCTTATAGAATGATTGCCCATAACGGAGAAATTAATACTGTAAGAGGAAATATTAATTGGATTAAAGCAAGAGCGGGCAAAATGGAATCAATGCTTCTTGGGGATGACTTAAAAAAATTATGGCCACTCATTGATGAAACTCAATCAGATTCTGCAAGTTTCGACAATTGCCTAGAATTACTTGTAGCAGGCGGTTATAGCCTACCTCATGCCATGATGATGCTTGTTCCTGAAGCGTGGTCTGATAACCCATTAATGAATGATGATAGAAAAGCATTTTATGAATATCACGCGACTACCATGGAACCATGGGATGGCCCGGCAGCTGTTGCTTTTACTGACGGACAAATGATAGGCGCAACATTAGATAGAAATGGACTTAGGCCGGCGAGATATTTGATGACGGATGATGGGGTTGTCATGATGGCTTCTGAGATGGGTGTTTTAAAATTTCCTGAAGAAAAGATTGTAAAAAAATGGCGTTTAGAACCTGGAAAGATGCTTTTAATTGACTTACAAGAAGGTAGAGTTATAGACGATGATGAGGTAAAAACGCTCCTATCAACAGCAAAACCATATAAGAAAAAAATTAATGATTCTAGGTTTAGTCTATCGGATTTAACTTTAAAATCTGAAAATTTTTCGTTAAAAGAGTCTGTTTTGGATACACAGCAAGCCTTTGGTTATTCACAGGAAGATATTAATTTTATTATTAAACCCATGATTGAAGCAGGAATGGAGCCATCAGGTTCAATGGGAAATGATGCCGCATTGCCAGTTTTATCAAATAGACCAAAATTACTTTTTAATTACTTTAAACAACTTTTTGCACAAGTAACTAACCCACCAATCGACCCTATTCGAGAAAATATAGTCATGTCTTTAATGACTTTTATAGGACCTAAGCCAAATTTATTTAATCAAACGGATGATTATCCCGCGCCTAGGCTTGAAGCCAGCCAACCAATATTAACAATAAATGAATTAGATAAATTAAGGTCAATTGACAGCTTAAGTGATAATAAATTTAAAGCTTGCACTATAGATATTACCTTTGAATTAAAAAAAGAGGTGTCACTTGAAAAATTATTAGAGAATGAATTAGATAGAATTTGTAAGCTAGCAAAAAAATCAACAGATAACTACAATATAATTATTCTCTCCGATAGAAATGTATCAAAAAATCGGATGGCAGTCCCAGCATTATTAGCGTGTTCAGCTACACATCAACATTTGATTAAAGAAGGCTTAAGAACTCATACAGGACTAGTTGTAGATACGGGTTCAGCAAAAGAGATTCATCACTTTGCATTATTAGCAGGTTATGGTGCTGAAGCTATATGCCCTTGGTTAGCTTTTAAAACTATTGAAGGTATTTCAGATGATTTGAGCACGGCTCAAAATAATTATATTAAGGCGGTGGGTAAAGGATTATTTAAGGTTATGTCAAAAATGGGAATCTCAACTTACCAGTCATACTGTGGTGCTCAAATTTTTGAAGCAGTGGGTTTAAATCAAAATTTCATCGATCAATATTTCTATGGAACATCAACAAATATTGAGGGTATCGGAATAAAAGAAATTGCTGAAGAAATTAGCAGAATTCATCAAAAGGCGTTTGGAGATGACCCGGTATTAATAAATGCACTTGACGCAGGTGGTGAGTACGCATTTAGAATCAGAGGTGAAGAACACATGTGGAACCCTGAATCTATTGCAAAGTTGCAGCATGCAACTAGATCAAATGAATTTGAAACTTATAAAGAATATGCCAAGTTAATTAATGATCAAACAAAAAAACATAAAACATTAAGAGGGCTCTTCAGTTTTAAAAAAAATACAGCTATTAAACTTAGCGAAGTCGAATCGGCTAAAGAAATCGTTAAAAGATTTGCCACCGGTGCGATGTCTTTAGGGTCGATTTCAACTGAAGCGCATTCAACACTTGCCATTGCAATGAACCGTATTGGTGGAAAATCAAATACGGGTGAAGGGGGCGAAGATAAAAAAAGAGTTTTCCCAATAACAAAAGACTCATTAATCTCAGAACATCTAGGTACCGATATTATCGAATCTGATTTTAAACTTAAAGCGGGTGATTCAATGCGATCAAGAATAAAACAGGTTGCATCGGGTCGGTTCGGAGTGACTGCTGAATATTTATCTTCAGCTGACCAAATTCAAATTAAAATGGCTCAAGGGGCAAAGCCTGGAGAAGGTGGACAATTGCCAGGGCATAAAGTAAGTACATATATTGCTAAACTGAGATTTTCAGTTCCAGGTGTGGGATTGATATCACCTCCACCTCATCATGATATATATTCAATTGAAGATTTAGCGCAACTGATTCACGACTTAAAAAATGCCAACCCTAATGCAAGCATATCAGTAAAACTTGTTTCTGAAACTGGAGTTGGAACTGTAGCTGCAGGTGTCGCAAAAGCAAAATCTGATCATATTGTTATTGCAGGTCATGATGGTGGAACGGGCGCTTCACCAATTTCTTCAATAAAACACGCAGGTACTCCATGGGAAATAGGATTAGCTGAAACACAACAAACGCTTGTACTAAATCAATTAAGGGGACGAGTAGTTCTTCAGGTGGATGGTCAAATGAAAACAGGCCGTGATGTTGTCATTGGTGCGATGCTTGGGGCAGATGAGTTTGGGTTTGCTACTGCTCCTCTTGTTGTTGAAGGCTGTATTATGATGAGAAAATGTCATTTAAATACATGCCCGGTAGGAATTGCGACTCAAGACCCAATATTAAGGAAAAGATTTGCGGGACAACCAGAACATGTTGTTAATTTCTTCTTTTTTGTAGCAGAAGAAATTAGGGAAATAATGGCATCATTGGGAATTAAAAAATTTAACGACCTAGTAGGCAGAAGTGATTTACTTGATACTAAAAAAGGGATTGATCATTGGAAAATTCAAGGATTAGATTTTTCAAAAATATTTTATCAACCTGATATGGGTAAAGAGGTCTCAAGATATAACACTGAAACACAGTATCATGCATTAGATAAAGCCCTTGATATTGAATTAATTAGGCGATCAACAAATACAATTAAATCAAAAGAACCCTGTGAATTTTCTATACCTATTAGCAACACCAATAGAACGGTGGGCACGCTCTTATCGCATGAAATTGCAAAACAATATGGCAACGATGGCCTCCCCGATGACTCAATAAAAATAAATCTTGAGGGAACAGCTGGCCAAAGTTTTGGTGCTTTCTTAGCAAAAGGCATTACCCTCAACTTGCATGGAGAAGGGAATGATTATGTGGCCAAAGGGATATGTGGCGGTAAAATAATAATTCGGCCTCCACATAATTTTAAAGGAATCGACGATAAAAATATTATCGTTGGTAATACTGTGATGTATGGAGCTACATCAGGTGAAACCTATTTTAGAGGTATTGCTGGTGAACGTTTCTGTGTAAGAAATTCAGGAGCATCAGCTGTTGTTGAGGGGGTTGGTAATCATGGATGTGAATATATGACAGGAGGAACGGTGGTTGTTTTAGGGCAAACGGGCCAAAACTTTGCCGCGGGTATGTCAGGGGGGGTAGCTTATATCTATGATCCAATGGGTCAGTTTAACCTTAAATGTAATCAAACTATGGTGGCACTTGAAAGGATTCAAAGAGAAAATGAGCAATCTTCAGGGCCAAGACACTTAGATGAAGCAGATGAAACAATCCTAAAATCGCTTGTTGAAAAACATTTGAAATATACAGACAGTAAAATTGCAAAGAAAATTATTGAACACTGGGAACAAGAGTTAGTCAATTTTACTAAAGTAATGCCAAATGAATACAAAAGGGCTTTGAATGAAATGTATAACGCTTCAAAAAAGGAGGCAGCGTAGATGGGAAAGGTAACAGGATTCTTAGATTTTCCTAGACTTTCTGAGGACTATGTTGCTCCTGCAGAGAGAGTAAAAAATTACAAAGAATTTGTATTAACTCTGTCTGATGATGAAGCAAAAACTCAAGGCGCACGCTGTATGGATTGCGGTATTCCATTTTGTAATAATGGCTGTCCGGTGAATAATATTATTCCTGATTGGAATGACTTGGTTTATAAACAAGATTGGTTGGGAGCCCTTGAAGTTCTTCACTCGACAAATAATTTTCCAGAGTTTACGAGTAGAATATGTCCCGCACCTTGTGAGGCAGCTTGTACATTAAATATTAATTCAGATCCAGTAGGAATTAAATCAATAGAACATGCCATTATTGATAAGGCCTGGGAAAATAATTGGGTCTTGCCACAAATTTCTAAAAATAAAACAGGAAAAAAAATTGCGATTGTTGGTTCAGGTCCAGCAGGTATGGCAGCCGCTCAACAGTTAGCGCGAGTAGGACATCATGTGGTTGTTCTTGAAAAAAATGACAGAATTGGTGGACTTCTTAGGTATGGAATACCAGATTTTAAAATGGAAAAAATTCATATCGACAGAAGAGTAAAACAAATGGAAAAAGAGGGCGTGGTATTCCAAACAAATCAAAATGTGGGTGAGAACGTTAATCCCGATGAACTTGTAGATGAGTATGATGCTGTGATCCTTGCTGGTGGTGCTGAATGGCCGAGAGATCTCCCAATTCCTGGCAGAGACTTAGATGGAGTTCATTTTGCAATGGACTTTTTGCCTCTTCAAAACAAGGTGGTTGCTGGTGATAAGTTTGATAATCAGATTATGGCAACGAATAAACACGTAGTAGTAATTGGGGGTGGTGATACTGGCTCAGATTGTGTAGGTACTTCAAATCGCCATGGCGCTGCTTCAATTACACAGTTTGAATTAATGCCCCAACCCCCTGAAAGTGAAAATAAATTGCTCGCTTGGCCATATTGGCCTCTTAAAATGAGAACATCAAGTTCTCATGAAGAGGGTTGTGATAGAGATTGGTCTATTGCTACAAAGTCATTTGAAGATGATGGTAATGGAAAAGTTAAAGAGCTTATTGCAAGTAAGGTGAAGTGGGAAAATGGCAAGATGAATGAAATTCCTGGCTCAGAATTTAAATTGAAAGCTGATCTTGTTTTGTTAGCGATGGGGTTTGTTAGCCCTCAGCAAAAAATTTTAGAATTGTTCGATGTTGAAAAAGATCAACGAGGCAACGCAAAAGCCGAGACGGAAGGCGAAAACTCATATGCTACTTCCAAAGATAAAGTTTTTGCGGCAGGTGATATGAGAAGAGGACAATCATTAGTTGTATGGGCAATTAGAGAAGGTCGTCAATGTGCTAGATCTGTGGATGAGTTTTTAATGGGCGCAACTACCCTACCTCGATAAAAATTTCTTTTTATAAAATCAATGTCAATTATTCAAAACGATTCTTTTCTAAAAACCTTGAGAAGAGAATCGACACCTTACACACCTGTTTGGATGATGCGGCAAGCAGGCCGTTATCTGCCGGAATATAGAGAATCAAGAAAAAAAGCAGGAAATTTTTTAGAGCTTTGTAAGAATAAAAATTTTGCAACCGAAGTAGCTCTTCAGCCACTTGATAGGTATCCATTTTTAGATGCAGCGATTTTATTTTCAGATATTTTAACGATACCTGATGCTATGGGATTAGGGCTCTATTTCGAAGACGGTGAAGGTCCTAAATTTAATAATCCCTTACACGGCGAAGAAGCAATTTTTAAATTAGATATCCCTGATGTTGAAGAAAGCTTAAGTTATGTTTTTGATGCAGTCTCTTCTATAAAAAAAGCACTTAGTAATAGAGTCCCGCTCATTGGCTTTTCAGGTAGCCCATGGACTTTGGCAACATATATGATTGAAGGTCAAGGCGGTACTGATTTTATGAAAGTAAAAAAAATGATGTACTCTCGTCCTGACTTAATGAGTCACATATTAAAAATAAATGCGGAGACTGTATCAAGATATTTAGCTTGTCAGATCAAGGCTGGTGCTGACGTTGTTATGTTATTTGATACATGGGGAGGGATTCTTTCTCATCATGAATATGAGCAATATTCATTAAATTATATGAAGGTAATTATTTCAAATTTAAACATTTTAGGGTTTGAAGACATTCCAAAAATTATTTTTACTAAGGGCGGTGGCCAATGGATTTCAAAACAGGCAAAGATTGGTGCAGATGGAATTGGATTAGATTGGCAAACAAGTTTGAGTAGTGCAAGAAAACAAGTTAAAGACCAAGTTACCCTTCAGGGGAACCTTGATCCTTCTATATTATTATCTGATCCAAAAGTAATTGAATCAGCTGTAAAAAAAGTATTAGATGATTATGGTGTTGGTGAAGGACACATATTTAATTTGGGGCATGGTATTACACAGTTTACTCCGTTAGAAAACGTTTTAGTCATGCTTGAAACAGTTAGAAATTACAGTAAAAAATTTCACTAAATATTATTTTCTTTTTAAGGACAAAGAGTTTATACAATATCTTAAGCCTGATGGTTCAGGTCCATCCGGAAATACATGACCAAGGTGGGCATCACAAGAATTACAGGTGACTTCAACCCTAACCATTAAATTTGATGAATCAGTTTTATAGCCAATAGAATTTTCTTCTAGGGGTTGAGAAAATGAAGGCCATCCTGATTGTGAATCATATTTTTCTGAAGCATCAAAGAGTAAACTATCACAGCAAGCACAAGCATAAAGTCCAGGTTCGAATTTAGAGCACATTTCAGAACTGAAAGCATGCTCAGTGCCTGACCGCCGAGTTATATTAAACACTTCGTCGCTTAATAAATTTTTCCATTCAGTTTCAGTTTTTATTATTTTATTCTTAGGTGTTGGTGAACCATATGCAATAAAATTTTTAATTTTTTTCCAAGTTATCATTGTATTAAATTAGTGTGAAATTTTTGTATCAATTCCAATTCCCGTTTGAGATCTGAAATATTGGGCATCAAAACTTTTAATTTCACTAACTCCTTGTTTAGATTTATCAAGTGATGAAATAATCCAAATAATCAGGAATGTTATCGACATTGAAAATAACGCTGGGTATTTATATGGAAAAATTGGAGTGGTATTGCCTAAAATGTCTACCCAAACAACAGGGCCCAAAATAACAAATGTAATGGCAGATAATAAACCAAGCGATCCACCAACCACTGCTCCTTTGGTGGTAAGTTTTTTCCAATATATAGATAGTAATAATAAAGGAAAATTTGCGCTCGCAGCAATTGCGAATGCTAGTCCAACCATAAAAGCGACATTTTGATCTTGGAAAATAATGCCCAGATATATAGATAATACTCCAAGAAAAATGGTTGCAATTTTTGAAACAAACATTTCACTTTTTTCAGTTTGTTTACCTTTAAAAAAAGCATTTGCATATAGATCATGAGAAATTGCAGAAGCCCCAGCCAATGTTAGCCCTGATACAACAGCCAGAATAGTTGCGAAAGCTACTGCAGAAATAAAGCCTAGCAATATGTCACCACCTACAGCATGCGCTAGATGAATAGCTGCCATATTGTTTCCCCCAATTAACGTATTGGAACCATCAAGATATGATGGGTTATTTGAAATAAGAATTATGGCGCCAAAACCAATAATAAAGGTTAACAGATAAAAGTAGCCAATAAATCCAGTTGCATAAGCAACAGATTTTCTTGCTTGGTTTGCATCAGAAACAGTAAAAAATCGCATTAGTATATGGGGAAGGCCAGCCGTTCCGAACATCAAGGCGAGACCTAATGAGACCGCTGAAATAGGATCAGAGATTAACCCACCTGGAGATAAAATTGAAACACCCTTTTTATGAATATTTGTAGCCTCATTAAAGAATAGATTTATATCAAAATTAAATTGAAATAAAACTAGAATCGCAATTGTTGTAGCACCAAACAATAATAATATTGCTTTAATAATTTGAACCCAAGTCGTCGCTAACATACCTCCAAATGTCACATAAAGAATCATTAATCCACCCACAATCATGACAGCAGAGTAATAAGGTAATCCAAAAAGAATCTCTATTAATTTTCCAGCACCAACCATTTGGGCAATTAAATATAAAATGACTGTGGAAAGAGAACCACAGGCAGCTAATATCCTGATAGGTCTTTGACTTAGACGAAAAGAAACAACATCAGCAAAACTATATTTACCCAAATTCCTTAATGGTTCAGCAATCAATAAAAGTATAATGGGCCACCCAATAAGGAAACCAATTGAGTATATTAAACCATCAAAACCAGTTAAATATACAAGTCCAGATATACCTAAAAAAGATGCAGCTGACATAAAATCTCCAGATATCGCTAAGCCATTTTGCAAGCCAGTAATGTTCCCCCCTGCTGTATAAAATCCATCTGCGGTTGAAGATTTTTTTGAAGCTAAGTAGGTAATAAAAAGGGTCACTGTTACAAATAAAATGAACATGATGATAGCTATGTAATTATTTTCATTATTGCCATTACTCGCAGATGAAAAGTTACAAAAAAATAAGATAAATAAGAATAATTTAGATATCATTTTTTATAGCATTTATTTGAGGCTCGATATATTTATTAGCTAAATAAACATACCTAATTGTAATAAAAAATATTAGCAGGATAAGAAGCAAGCCTAAAAAAATTCCTAAAGAGATATGGGTATTAAAAATGAGCGGACTAAATTTTTCAGGTTTAAAAGCAATCACACCAATAAAACAAAAATAAGGCAGGATAGTTATACATAGAAGCGGTCGAACTATCTTCAATCTCAAAGCAATTAAAGCTTTTAACTTTTTATTATAATTTTTATTTACCATTTTAATTTAAATTTGAAAAATGCATTTCAAGAGATGAACTTATATATTCAAAATAAAAATAACTGTTCATATAAATTAGTTTAACGCTTTATATATCATTTCACGTGCTTTATTTGCAATAATTTTCCTATTATTTTTACTAGATATTTTTGGGAGAATAAATATGCTTGCTTTCAAATTCTTATTTTTTACTAAAGTTAATATGGATTGTAAAAGCGTAATATCACCTGCATAGGATGGAGATGCGCTAAAGCGATCTTGATAGGTATATTTAATGGCAATAGGCAGTATATCAACTTGAGTGTTAATAGCTGTTTGAAAAAAATTACTTTTAAAAGGGAGTAATTTTGAGCCATCAGTCGCAATGCTTTCAGGAAAAAAATACACACTCTTCAATTGTTTTAATTCATCTTCAATTTGAACAGATGCGATTGAAAGTGATTTTTTTTTATCTCTATTAATATAAATTGTATCAGCACTTTTAATTAATTTTCCTACTAGCGGCCACTCAGTAACGTCAGCCTTTGATAAAAACGTCACTGGATAAATAGAATTAATCAGAAAAATATCTAACCATGAGATATGGTTACTTACGATTAAGTAATTTTTTTTTGATAAAATTTTATGAAGGTTTTCATTTGTTTCTACATCAATTTGAAATATGTGCAGAAGTTTTTTTGACCATTTTTTTATAATATTTTTTTTTGCTTTGTCATTTATATATAAAATATAGAGAGCTAGAAAAAAACCAATAATAAGGTGATAGAAAATAAAAATAATTTTAATCATTTTTAAGTTTTTAACTTGTTATTTTTTATTATCAGATTTTGGAAGTTTATAAACATTTATATAGTCGCCTTGGGGAAAGCCCATAATTTTGTTTCCACCAGCAACAACAGCAATATATTGCTCACCCTCAATCATATAAGAAATTGGTGGAGCATTTACTCCGGCATCTACTGTTGTTTGCCAAAGTAAATTGCCAGTAGATGCATCAATAGCATTAAAATTTCCATTTCCTTCGCCAATAAATACCAATCCACCTTTTGTAGATAGTGTCCCTCCAATCAGTGGTTGCGGAGTTTTATATTGCCATTGAATTTTACCTGTTGATAAATTTATCGCTGAAAGTAATCCCCATTGTGGATCATTGGTGGGCTCTGAACTTGTATATTCAGTAGTTCCATTATCTGTATTTTTTTCATGAAGGGTATATTTTATGGGCGCATGAATTCCTGAAACATACGCAAGATTTAAATCAGAATTAATACTTATTGGTGACCAATTAGACCCCCCTAAGATACCAGGGTAAATAATAGTTCCTTCTTTTGAAGCCCCTGCAAAAAGATTACTTTGAGGTACAAAAGCTTCAGATTTTAAAATTAGAGCACCTGTATCTCTATTTATTATATAAAGCCACCCCGTTTTACTTGCTTGGGCAACCGCTGGAATGACTTGATTATTATGATATGCATAAAATAGAACGGGCGGGCTCGCAACGTCATAACCCCATATATCATGTGGGACTTGTTGATAATACCATTTTAATTTTCCTGTTTCAGCATTGAGAGCAACAATGGATACGGTATATAAATTATCACCAGGTCGAGTTTCTGCACTCATTTGAGGGGACGGATTTCCGGTGCCAAAAAAAAGAGTATCTGTTTCTTCATCTACAGCAGGGGTAGTCCATGCTGACCCTCCACCAAATTTTGATGAATTTGGATATTTTTCTAAATTGGCTTTTTCTTTATAGATATCACGGTTTAAAGTAAGCCCATCTTCAATAAAGTTGGAAAAATTTCCTTCCCAACCAGTTTCAGCAATTGTATTAAATTGCCATATTTTTTGTCCGGAATGTATATCGTAAGCAGCTAAAAAACCTGATCGACCATAGTTGCCTGAAACACCGACTACAGCCCCCAGGGGGGTGTCGTCATCTTCCTCCCCTACATGCAGCCCATAACCAACACCTGTAATACCGATAATAACTTTACCCTTATAAACTATAGGCGCCATTGATATACCAACACCTGTTCCTCCGCTAATCTTTTTTTCACTATTTGAATCAGATTGATCAAGATCATTAATAGATTCAGTTTGGACAGTATTTTTTACGACATTTACGTCCCATATTTTTTCCCCAGTCTTAATATTTAAGGAAATTAATCGAGCATCTACCGTACCAAAAAATAATTGCTTACCTTTGATGGCAACTCCCCTATTAGAAGGCCCACAACATAAATTCCAATTAGGATTTAGTTCGTGCTCATAACGCCATATCTCATCTCCGGTTTTAGCATTTAAAGCAACCACATTGTTTAAAGGAAGTGAAACGTACATGATACCTTTATGCACAATGGGCGTAGCTTGGAAAGTGGCTTTAACCCCTGTTTGTACTTGCCAAGCCGTTTCAAGCTCACCAACATTTTTTTTGTTGATTTGAGTTATTCTTGAAAAACGTTGATTAGTAAGGTCTTGTCCATATGAATCCCAACCTTGATCAGGCTGACCACAGCTTGTGATGAAAAACAATAAAGAGGAGAAAAAAAGAATTTTTAACATTGTATGATGCTTAATAACACTCTACCTTAGTTTTTAAAATTTTTATTTTATCAGCAATTATTTCTAACTCATTTTTATTTAGTGCTTCAATATACAAATTCGTTTTTTGTTGAGATGGGCGCGCTAAACTATATAAATTTATAGCTTTTAAATTAGGCGCATAAGGCTTTAAAAATTCTATAAATTTTATTATGGAATCATCGGATGGTAATTGATGGTCTATCTTTAGTAAGCAAGTCTGAATTAAAGTTGGCGATAAAGAAAGTGCACTTTCTAAATTTTTCTTCAGATTAGAAATTGATAGATTAATACGATTTATTTTTAAGGCCTCTTTAGGAATAACTTGGTCAATCTTAAACCATATCTCATGGTCGAAAAGTTTCATAAGTTTAAGGCCACTTTGAACAGAGTTTTTATTCAAATAACTGCCATTAGTAATTAATCTTAACTTAATAGTTTTTGATAATTTGAATTGTTCAATTTTTTTTAAGACAATCTTTATAACAGATTCAAATTCAGGTGCAGCAGTGGGTTCGCCGTTTCCTGAGAAGGCAATATCTTTAAAATCAACTTTTTCAGAAGCACATTCTTTAAGAAAATTACCATATACAATTTTATTAATCCATTCATCAAGTTCACTTTCAAGAAGTTTTAAATCAATTGCTTCGGGTTTTCCTAGTTTTAAATTTGATACCTGACAATAAATACATTGCCAATTGCAGGCATTATTTGTATTTAGATTGATGCCTAGGGATAGACCTTTTGAGCGCCTTGAAACAACAGGGTATATATATTTACTTTTATAAATATTACGATCATGATTGAAAATAGTAAGTATTTCTTTTTTCATTTGAATGTTTTAGTTGAGAAATTCATAAAACTACAACCCACTTGGCAAATAGTTTTTTAATTTTTATTTTCTGAACCACATCCTTCTCAATGTGCCATCTTTATCAATGATGGAATGCTTAATTGCACCAAGTGTGTGAAATAAAAGTAAAAGCAGAAGAAGTATTCCAAAAATTTCATGGAACTCATAAAAAAGTTCTCTAACAGCTTTATCATCAAAACCAGGAATGACTTTAATGCCAAACCATTTAATGCCATATTTACTTGCGGCAGACATTATGATGCCAGACAGTGGAATAACAAACATAAGGAGATAAAGTGAGTGATGAGTTGCTTTTGCTAAACGTTTTTCCCATAGTTTCATTGAGCTTAGAAAAGCAGGCGGTCGATGTGTAAACCTCCAGTACATTCTAAGTACTACGAGCATCAGAATAGTAAGGCCAATGGATTTGTGTAAGTTGAAGTAAAAAGTTCTTTGTGACTGCTCTTCAGCTACTTCCCATGTAAATAGACCCAGGTGAAATATATCAAAACTTGTTGTTTTTGGGGTTTCTCTAGGGAGTTCTGTCATGAACCAACCGAGAATGAACATAAATAAAATAGCTATACCAATAAGCCAATGTAAAGCAATTGCCACATTTGTATATTTTGAGTTGTTAATCATTTTATGACTTTCTTAAAATTTTCTTTTTTAAAAGTTTATAATAAATCCATATGATTAGATACATTGAAAACTTTTATATGAAAAATTTCTTATGGTTAGTTTTTTCTTTTTACTTTAGTTCTTTTCTTTATGCTTCTGACCATAGTATACATTTCGAGGAAGTGGCTCCTGGTATTTTTGTACATCAAGGTGAGCATTTAGATGTTGATGAAACATATCACGGTGATATTGCTAATATTGGTTTTATAGTCGGTGAAGAAGCTATTGCAGTTGTTGATACAGGTGGGTCACTTGAAATAGGGCGTGAGCTTGAACTTGCGATAAAAAAAATATCTAATTTACCTATAAAGTATGTCATTAATACTCATGTTCACTTAGATCACATTTATGGAAATGCAATATTTAAAAAAAAGGGTACAGATTTTATAGGACATATAGAATTGCCAAGAGCCATGATTGCTAGAAAGGACTTCTATGAGAAGACAAACTTACAGTATCTAGAAATACCACCCGAAGAATCAATTCAAATCCCCCCTACTATTTTGATTAAGCCTAATCAAAGTAAAAATTTTGATCTAGGTAACAGAATAATTAAGATAACAGGCTACCCTATTTCACATACAAACACTGACATCACGGTGGAAGATTTAAAAACGAAAACACTTTGGGCTGGAGATTTGTTATTTATTGAGAGAACGCCAGTAATAGATGGCGATGTTCATGGATTTATAGCAGTTATTAATGAAATTTTAAAATTAGATGTAATACAAGTTATTCCAGGACATGGCTCACCAACGAAAGAGTGGAGAGAAGCTTTTAAAAAAGAGCAAGATTACTTTAAGCTTTTGAGAGATGAGGTAAGGAAGGCGATTGATGATGACCAAGACCTTCAATTAACTATTGAAACTGCAGGTCAAACAGAATCAAAAAAATGGGAATTATTTGAAATTCAGAATGCAAGAAATATAAACAAGATTTTTCCCATGATGGAGTGGGAATAATTTCAGATACAAGTAATTGCTTATATCTGGATGTTTACTTACTTATTTTTTTTGCAGCTATCAATGCTATAACCGGTATCAGGATTTATTGCCAAATAAAGCAAACCCCCAGAAATAGCAAGGTATTGAAGTGACATTAATAAGAGTGGTTGGCCTCCTAAAGCATTCATAAAGTAAATTAATGCCCATATGAATGAGTAGATCGAGAGCACATAAGCAGTAATCTTTATTTTATAACCGATAATAAGCGTAAAGCCTGCAATCAATTGGACCAGAATACTGATTGGGGCAAAAATTCCAGGTATACCCCGTGCACCTAATAAATCTTGATATAAGCTATACCCGTTTGGAGTATTGTAAATATTGTTTATGATAAAAATAACGGATACAAAAAAGATGAGTGCCATTAACACACGAGCTGATAAGCCTAAAAATTTACCCACAATAAATGTTCCTTAAATAATAATTTAAATATTAATTTGAATAATGCCTTTTTATATAAAACTGTGCAAGCTTTACCGGCTTTAAAGAGTGGAAAAAATTTTTCTAATGGGGCTTGGTAAGGCTGTATTTTTAATATTGTTCTTATTAATCCATTTATAATTTTTGACTTTATTTAGCTTGGATGAATGAACAATTATATGTTGATATTGGATATTAAGTTTATAGTGAGTAAAAGAAGTTTTATAAATACCCTCTTTAATTACTCGAAAATTTTCTGTTGTTAAATTTTTTTTTAACCAACTTGAAGAACTTTTGAAATTTCTTACCTCAGGCATTGACCATAGCCCAGGCCAAACGCCTTCTGTCAGTCTTTTGTTAAGCAAAAAATGATCATTTGAATCAATTGCTAATATGAAGATTTCGTTTGTAGGCAGAAACTTTTTTGGTCTAGAGATAGGAATTTCTTTTGTCCAATTTTTATTAAAACTAATACAATGCTCTTGCAAAGGACAATGGTTGCATAATGGCTGACTTCTTTTGCAAATGGTTGCTCCTAAATCCATCAGTGCTTGAGTATAGGTATGAATGTGCGTAGTTGTCTCTGGTAAATTTTTAGTCGCTAGGTTCCATAGATTTTTTTCAACTGAAATTTTTCCTGCCCATTCTCTAATGCCAAAGTATCTCGTGAAAACTCTTTTAACGTTTCCATCAAGGATAGGTTTTCTTTTTTTGAAGGCAATTGCTGAAATGGCCCCTGCAGTTGATCTTCCAATTCCTGGTAAAGCTAAAAGTTCTTCACAAGACGAGGGAAATATTCCATTAAAATTTTCTGTGATTATGATGGCTGTTTTATGTAAATTTCTTGCACGAGCGTAATATCCAAGTCCACTCCATAGCTCTAAAACTTCTTCCTCAGTAGCACTAGCGAGGAGATCAATACTTGAAAATTTTTTAGTAAATTTTTTGAAATAAGGCAAAACGGTATTGACTTGAGTTTGTTGCAGCATTACTTCAGAAAGCCAAACAAAATAAGGATCTTTTGTGTTTTGCCAAGGGAGGTTATGACGTCCTGATATTTTATGCCATTTTATTAATTGGTCTGAAATGAACCCCATAATAATTTTTCAATTTAAATAAAATAATAAATTGCAATAATCCCAATAAAGATCCTATACCAACCAAACATAACAAAATCGTGATTTGCAACATATCTAATAAAAATTTTAATTATTAAATAAGCACTTATAAACGCAGTAATGAAGCCTATTAAAAAAATAGGAACATGTTGTATATTGAGTATTGAAAAATTTGTTGTTAGATCAAATATTGAGGCAGCAAATATAATAGGTATAGCTAAAAAAAATGAAAATTCGGTCGCAGTTTTTCGATCTAGACCTGATATTAATCCTCCCATTATCGTCGATGCTGATCTTGAAACACCCGGGATTAAAGCAAAACATTGAGCTATACCAACAATTAAAGCCTGTTTCTTCGTTATTTGATCAACATTCATTTTTGTTTTAATGGTCAATTTTTTTTCAATTAAAATCATGATAAAACCACCAATAACTAGACTAATGCCTACAATGATGGGGTTAAATAAATAAAACTTAATCATTTTATGGAATAAGAGCCCCATAATGGCTGCCGGGAGAAAGGCAATAAAGAGGTGCACTATAAAGTTCTGTGATACCTTTTCATACAGCGCCCCTTTAAATGTTTGAATTAATTTTTTTTTATATTCAACCATCACAGCTAATATGGCACCTAGTTGAATAAAAATTTCGAAGACTTTGCTTGACTCATCATTAAAATTTAAAAGTTCGGCTGCTAAAATTAAATGACCGGTTGAGCTGACAGGGATAAACTCAGTGACACCTTCAACGATACCGAGAAGAAAAGCCACCCATAAAAGATATAAATCCAATTTTAATCCTTAAAAAGCACAGTTATATTTTTTGGTAAACTTCAGCACCTTTTTTAATAAATTCAATTGATTTTTCTTCCATGCCCTTTTCTAAGGCTTCCGTATCTGAAATTCCTTTTTTAGCAGCGTAGTCTCTGACATCTTGAGATATTTTCATTGAACAAAAGTGAGGGCCACACATTGAACAAAAGTGTGCTTGTTTTGCTCCTTCTTGAGGAAGTGTTTCATCATGAAATTCTTTTGCTTTTT
The DNA here is from genome assembly GCA_018607785.1 of Methylobacillus sp. Taxonomy (GTDB): domain Bacteria; phylum Pseudomonadota; class Gammaproteobacteria; order Burkholderiales; family Methylophilaceae; genus BACL14. The sequence continues at coordinate 27,392 of JABBAU010000055.1, read as the reverse complement.
CAGGATCAAGCCCTAAATTGAATTGATCATTCCATCTAAATTCAAACCTTGCTTTTGAAAGAGCATTATCTCGAATTTGAGATCCAGGATGACCTTTAGCAAGGTCTGCAGCATGAGCCGCAATTTTATAAGTGATAATACCTGTTCTGACATCTTCTTTTTCGGGTAACCCTAAATGCTCTTTTGGTGTGACATAACAAAGCATGGCGCAACCATACCAACCAATCATCGCAGCACCAATTCCTGAAGTAATATGATCATAGCCAGGAGCTATGTCTGTCGTCAAAGGGCCCAGTGTGTAAAAAGGGGCTTCGTCACAATGTTCCAATTGTAAATCCATATTTTCTTTAATCATATGCATCGGGACATGACCAGGTCCCTCAATCATTACTTGAACATCATGCTCCCAAGCTATTTTAGTAAGCTCGCCTAGGGTTTTTAATTCAGCAAATTGTGCTTCATCATTTGCATCATATATTGAACCCGGTCTTAATCCGTCCCCTAAACTAAAACTAACGTCATAGGCTTTCATGATTTCACAAATATCTTCAAAGTGGGTATACAAGAATGACTCTTTATGATGAGCGAGACACCAACTTGCCATAATTGAACCACCACGACTTACAATGCCTGTCATTCTTTTGGCCGTCATTGGAATATAAGCCAATCTAACGCCTGCATGAATTGTAAAATAGTCAACCCCTTGCTCAGCTTGTTCAATAAGAGTGTCTTTAAATATTTCCCAAGTTAAATCTTCAGCCTTTCCATTTACTTTTTCCAGAGCTTGGTAAATAGGTACCGTACCTATTGGAACAGGACTATTTCTGATTATCCATTCTCTAGTTTCATGTATATTTTTTCCGGTTGAGAGGTCCATTACAGTATCGGCTCCCCATCGGGTTCCCCAGACCATTTTTTCTACTTCTTCACTGATACTAGACCCTAGTGCTGAATTACCTATATTTGCATTGATCTTTACTAAAAAATTACGACCAATAATCATCGGCTCAGTTTCTGGATGATTAATATTTGCTGGAATGATTGCTCGACCTTTAGCTACCTCTTCTCTTACAAACTCTGGAGTTATTTTTTTGGGAATTTTTGCGCCATGACTTTCTCCAGGGTGTTGCGTTTGAAGTATTTCTGAAATACCTTCACGCCTTTGATTTTCTCGAATTGCAATAAATTCCATTTCGGGCGTAATGATACCCTTTTTAGCATAGTGCATTTGAGAGACATTTTTTCCAAGGATAGCTTTTTTTGGGTTACGTTTAAGATTAAATCTCATATCTTCTAACGCTGGATCAGTTTTTCTTTTCTCTCCATATATTGAAGAAGGCCCATCTAGTTGCTCTGTGTCCATTCGGTCTTCTATCCATTTATTGCGCATGGGGCTTAAGCCGTTTTTAATATCAATTTTACTTTTGGGGTCTGTGTAAGGACCAGAAGTATCATAAGTGAGAACGGGTGCATTTTTTTCTGCACCAAATTCTGAAGGGGTATCTGAGATTGTTATTTCTCTAAAGGGGACTTGAATATCGGGTGATGAACCTTCAATATAGATTTTTTTTGAGTTTTCAAAAGATTCTAAAGCCTCTCCATTCAGGTCAGCATCTTTATTAACAAATTTATCGGCATTTATTTTTAGTTGTTTATCTGAAGCGTTCACTACTAACTCCTTCATTTATTTTTTAATATTGTAAGGAGCAGTTATTAAGATGCATTCCCTACGGCGACATTTAATTCACATCAGGTTCAAAGAGTTTTTCTCACCGCTTGAAAGCGGACCCCTAGCAATACTTATAAATTACTTGATTATCATCTTTATAGCAAGGTGACCATTCACTTTTTAATGAAAATATGCAAAGAAAAAGATGCCTTCTCAGCTATAATTGGGTAAAAGATAGACCTAATTATTTTCCATTATTTATCAAACTTATGAAAACCCTTACAGATATAAAACGTTTTAATATGATCGAGCAGCAAATAAGAACTTGGGACATATTTGACGTAACAATTTTAAATTTGTATGACAAAATAAAGAGGGAAAATTATGTTCCAAGTGCTTATAAAAAATTAGCGTTCACTGATGTGCAGATTCCGCTAATGAATGAGCAATATATGCTTGCCCCAAAACAAGAGGCAAAGGTTTTACAGTCTTTGAAGTTAAAGTCTTCTGATCTAGTTTTACACGTTGGAACGGGATCAGGTTTTTTTGCGGCCATGCTAGCTTCACTTTCAAAGCATGTTGTGACAATGGATGTATTTGATGAGTTTTTAATTGAGGCAAAATTAATTCATCAACAAGACAACCTATATAATTTAACCTATATTAATGATGATGGTATTTTTGGCCATTTAGAATCTGCTCCTTATGATGTGATAGTTTTTACAGGCGGCTTACAACAAGAACCTGTTGGTTTAAGAGAGCAATTAAATATAGGCGGCAAATTGTTTTTATTTGAAGGAAACAAAACGCTAATGAAAGCGAACCTAATTGAAAAAGTTGGTTCGAATGAATATGAGGTTAAATCAATTTTTGAAGATGTTGTACCTTTGTTGGTTTCAAAAAGTAAATCTTCAAAGTTTGTTTTTTAAGTTAACTAAACGATATTCTTAATCTATGCCGATAAATTTTTTAAAATTAAGATTATGCTCTATCTTTTTTTTAATGGGATTTTCTTCAGTTATCTATGCTGAAAAATCAAGTGATTTGTTGACTCTTTACAATGAAGCATTAAGGCATGATGCAATTTTATCTGCTGCGACAATTCAAAATCAAGCAACACAAGAATTAATTGATCAAGGCTTATCATTATTATTACCGAATATATCTGCTTCAGGAAGTTATTCAGATCTTAATAATGAAAGAAAATTTAATACGCCAATAAGCAACGTTCTTTTAGCTGGTACAAAAGCAGACTATCAAAATTATGAATATGGCGTCGTGGTAAGACAACCTGTTTTTAACTACGCTTCTTATAATCGATATAAACAAAATTTACTTCAAACCAGCTTAAGTGACAAACAGCTGCTTTGGTCACACCAAGACTTGATTTATCGAGTTGTAAAGTTATATTTTGAAACACTCCAAGCTTCAGATGAGATTGATTTACTTCAAGCACAACGTAAAGAAATTCTTGCACAGCTTGCTGAAGCTGAAGCCATGTTCAAAGCTGGACTCGTTTCCATAACAGATGTGAATGAAACAAAAACGAAAGCTGCACTAATTGAAGTTGAGCAATTAAATGCCGTCCAACTTTTTAAAATAAAAAAAAGAGAATTTGAAACAATTACTGGATCATTACCGGGCAAGTTAAAAAAATTAAATCCAGTAATTACATTTACAGAAGTTGAAAATAAAGCCGAAGAATGGATTGATATCGCTATTGAGAATAATTTAGATCTTCAAATAAGAAGAGATGAAGTCAAAATTGCTGATAGAGAGATAGATATTCGCGCTGGGGATAGGTACCCAACCATAGATGCATTTGCTTCTCGCTCAAGAAATTGGAATAGTGGTGGATACCCCTACGGTGCAACCAAAAACCAAGGGGGGAGTGATTTTTCTGATGCGATTGGTGTTGAAATCAATATTCCCATTTATCAAGGTGGATTCAAAAGCTCAAGGGTACGTGAAGGAAAGTTACTTAAGCTCAAATTACAAGAAGATGAGGAATATTTAGAAAGACAAGTTAAGTTGGAGGTAAGAGAAAATTTTTTGCATCTCCAAACAAATTTTGCCGAAATAGCTGCTTATGACGTTGCATTAAAAAGTGCTAAATTAACACTCGATTCAACCAATTTGGGGTTTAAAGCGGGTTTAAGGGACAGCATAGATGTCTTGAGAGCCCAACAAGTTTATTTTGATGCTGAAAAAGATATACTAGACAATAAGTATGATTATTTAATGAACTTGGTTAATTTAAAATTTTCTGTCGGTATGTTAACGAAGCAGGACATAGTTGAAATTAATAAATATTTAATAATGGAATAACTTCATGATTGCTTTAAAAAATAAAAGCCAATTAGTTTTAGTTGATATGCAAGAAAAGTTGGCATCTGTAATGCCAAAAGAAGTTATTAATAAAATTACTAAAAGATGTGAGCTTTTATTCACTGTCGCCCAAAAATTAGAAATTCCTACAATCATTACCGAACAATACCCACAGGGATTAGGACAAACTTTGCCGAGTATTAAAGCTTTTGTAAGCGAGGCAAGTTATATAGAAAAAAAAGTTTTTGCTTGTACAGATGACGCAATTTTTAACAGATATTTAATTCGTACAAAACCACAAGTTTTTCTAACTGGAATGGAAACACATATTTGTATTCTTCAAACTGCCCTTGGTCTTCTCAAAGCAGGGAAGGAGGTTTATGTAATTGAGGATGCTGTCGTATCGAGAAATATTTTAAACAAACAAAATGCTTTGGGTAGATTAAAAAGTGCGGGTTGTATTATCACAAACGTTGAGTCAGTCGTCTTTGAATGGTTAGGTTCTTCAGAAAATCCCATATTTAAGGAGATAGCCCCGCTTATTAAAAATATTGACTGATGATTTTAAATGCTTTGTTTGAACTGCCTTCTGATTTTGAAATAAATTTTTTTGAATTGTTAATTAGCAACTGTTGATTTTTCTTATTCCCATATTTTTTAATCACTAAAGGTAACTCTCCAATACGATTAATTTTTACTAATGCATTTGATTTAATTGCATCGGTTACTACATCTTTAAAATTATAAATAGAAGGACCAATGATTGTAGGCTTTCTCATTTTTAGAGCTTCAATAGGGTTTTGACTTCCATAGTTAAGAAAACTTCCCCCAATTATTACAATGTCAGCTAATTGATAGTAAATATAAATTTCATTCATTGTGTCACCCAATACAACATTGGGTGTTGAATTCACCCAAGAGGATTGACTTCTTTTTACAAATTTTATTTTTTTTGATTTGAGTAAACTTTCAACCTTACTAAATCTCTCTGGGTGTCTTGGTACAAGGATTAGAGTAATATTTTGCCTTTTCATAGAAACAATTTGATCAAGGATGATTTCTTCTTCTCCATCTCTAGTGCTTCCTGCGACGATGACAATTTGCTTGTTGATTTTTAATTCTTTTTTTAGCAACTTTGATTTTTCTGATGTATTTGTGGGAGGTGCTTGATCAAATTTTAAGTTTCCCATTACTCGTATTTCATTAGAAGTTAATTTTGCAAAGTTTTTTTTATCTGATGAATTTTGTACGCAAATTTTAGAAAGTTTATTAAATAAAGGCGTATAAAATTTTTTAAATTCATAATATTTTTTAAAGGATTCGTTGGAAAGCCTTCCGTTTATTAAAAGTAGAGGTATTTTTTTTTGATCGCACTGATTTATTAAATTTGGCCAAATTTCTTTCTCAATTAAAATTCCAATTTTTGGTTGGTAAATTTGCAGAAATCTTGAAACTAAAAAGTTTGCATCATAAGGCAAATAACTTCTATGAATTTTTTTGCTTGAGGGTAACTCTACCTTTCTTCCTGTTGGAGTGCCATTTGTTATTAAGAAATGGAAACTAGGAAATTTTTTTTGAAATTTTTCTAAAAGCGTATAAATCGCTTTTGTTTCACCAACAGAAACACAATGTATCCATACAGTTTTTCTTTTCTTCCATATATCTCGTTGATGATTTGGATAGATTGCAAAACGTTCGGCCCAATTTTTTAAATAGTCTCTATTTTTTATTCCACGGTAAAGGAGTTTAACTATGGTGAGGGGTAAAATAAGGTAAACAATAAAATTATATAAAAATAGCTGCATTTTTTTCATTTTCTCATAAAAATAATGCCTTAAAAAATTTATTTTAAATGTAAAGTTTTGGTTTTAAATAAGTTTTTTTTTAATAGTGAAGTTTTTATTATTTTTTAATAAAAATTACTTGACCAGACACAATCAGGTGATATTATTTTCACATATGCCACAATATGTAGTGGTTTTAAAAAAAATCAATATTATTCGTTAAATTAAGTAATTTAGTACTAAAACTAGGGGGTTTGCAATGCTCAAAGCATTACCAAGTAATGATGATCAACCTGAAGAGGTTTCGATTCCAGTCCAGCCAGTCTCACTTGATATATGGGATAAAAAATATCGACTTAAGTCAAAGAAAGGGGAATTTGTTGATAAAGGCGTTGATGACACTTACTTAAGAGTTGCTAGAGCACTTTCTGAAGTAGAGAAAAAAGAGGTTCAAGAAGAATGGAGTGCTAAATTTTTATGGGCTTTACAAAATGGAGCTATACCTGCAGGTCGAATTACTTCTAATGCAGGGGCTTTAGAGCATAAGCCTGCTACAAGCACAATAAATTGTACGGTATCAGGAATCATCGAAGACAGTATGACTGATATTTTAGACAAAGTGCATGAGGCGGGACTGACTTTAAAAGCAGGCTGTGGAATTGGATACGAGTACTCTACTCTTAGACCAAAAGGTGCCTTTGTTGCAGGTGCTGGGGCATATACGAGTGGCCCACTTTCATTTATGGATATTTATGACCGTATGTGTTTTACAGTCTCAAGTGCAGGTGGAAGACGAGGGGCTCAAATGGCCACTTTCGATATTGCTCACCCTGATGTAACGGATTTTATAAAAGCAAAAAGAGAAGATGGCAGACTTCGGCAGTTCAACTTATCTTGTCTTATCACAAAAGATTTTATGGAGGCTGTTAAAAAAGATCAAAAGTGGAAGGTAGCTTTTCCCATAACATCTAAAGAAGCAAAAGATGAAAATTTAGATTTAAATAATGAAGATCAAGTAGTGTGGCGCAATTGGCCTACCCCAGGAAAATATTTATCAAAAAGTGAAGGAAAAGATGCCGGGAAAGTTGCATGTAAGGTTTATAAAGTGATTCAAGCTAAAAGACTTTGGGATATCATAATGTCATCTACTTATGATTACGCTGAACCTGGTTTTATTTTGATTGATCGCGTTAATGAGATGAATAACAATTGGTTTTGTGAGAATATTAGAGCAACAAACCCATGTGGCGAACAACCGCTTCCACCTTATGGAGCATGTCTTTTAGGTTCGGTTAATTTAACTAAATTTGTAAAAAAACCTTTTACTGAAGAAGCTTATTTTGACTGGGACAAGTACAAAGAAGTTGTGGGTATATTTACAAGAATGCTCGACAATGTTGTAGAGATAAACGGCTTGCCACTTGGAAAGCAAAGAGACGAGATCGCAAAAAAAAGGCGACATGGAATGGGATATTTGGGTCTTGGATCAGCTTTATCAATGATGGGAATAGTTTATGGAGATGAAGAGTCCTTAAAATTTACAGATGAGGTTAGTCGAATTCTAGCTGAAATTGGCTGGGAGGTTGGTATTGAACTCGCTAAAGAGAAAGGACCAGCACCAATCATGAATGAAGACTTTGAGGTTACTGCTTCGATGCTTTTGATGAGACCCGAAATGAAGAAAGATGGAATTAAGGTTGGCGATAAAGTAAAAGGAAAAGTTTTGTTAGGAAAATATAGCAAATATATGCAACAGTTTCCTGATTCTATCCAAGACCAAATTGTTAAATTTGGTTCTCGTTTTACGCATCACAGCTCTATTGCTCCAACTGGCACAATCTCATTGTCCCTAGCTAATAATGCAAGTAATGGAATTGAACCTTCATTTGCCCATCACTACAGTCGAAACGTAATTAGGGAAGGAAAAAAATCAAAGGAAAAAGTCGATGTTTTTTCTTATGAGCTTCTTGCATATAGGGCACTTGTAAACCCGAAAGCGATGCCTTTTTCTGAAAATGAAGATGAAAAATTACCAGAATATTTTATTGATTCATCAACAATTAAAGCAAAAGCACATGTCGATATTCAAGCCGCAGCTCAGAAATGGATTGATAGCTCAATTTCAAAGACAATTAATGTACCTACTGATTACGATTATGAAGACTTTAAAGAAATTTACTTGTATGCATATGAGAAAGGTTTAAAAGGCTGTACAACCTTTAGGTTTAATCCTGAGGCATTTCAAGGGGTATTAGTAACGGAGAAAGATTTAGAAAATACAAGCTATAAATTCGTACTTGATGATGGACAAGAAGTTGAGGTTAAGGGTAATGAAGAAATTGAGTATGATGGGGAAACACATTCAGCAGCCAATTTGTATGATGCTTTGAAAGAAGGCTATTACGGAAAATTTTAGGAGTTAGTAGATGTCAATCAAGATTGAAAAGAAAATCGTAAGTTATTCTGTTGTTGATAAAAAAGAAGAAACGCAAGAAGCCCCCGCTGAAGTAGTTCAAATTGGTGAGCCCTTAGCAAGACCAGATAAAATTACGGGATCGACATATAAAGTAAAAACGCCTGTGACTGAACATGCATTATATATAACTATTAATGATGTCATTATGAACGAGGGGACAGAGCAAGAGCATAGAAGACCTTTTGAGATTTTTGTGAATTCTAAAAATATGGAGCACTTTCAATGGATAGTCGGTCTTACGAGAGTGATGTCAGCCGTATTTAGAAAAGGAGGAGACTTAACATTTTTGATAGAAGAGTTAGAAAGTGTTTTTGATCCCAACGGAGGCTATTATAAAAAAGGGGGTAAATATGTTCCCAGTCTGGTTGCTGAATTGGGACAAGTTTTAGAGGAGCATCTAAAGAATATTGGCATGTTAAAAGTAACAGAGCCAGAAGAACATCAACAGAAATTAATTGATGAAAAAAAGGCAGAGTATTTAAAAAAAAATCCTGAAAAATTAGATGAAGCAGGTTTTCCAAAGGATGCCCAGTTATGTAATAAATGTCAGACAAAAGCAGCAATTATGATGGATGGATGTTTGACTTGTCTTAATTGCGGCGAGAGTAAGTGCGGCTAAAATAACATGAACTTAGGCAGCTATTATTGTCTACTGCCTATTCAGTTAATTGTTGTTCCTCAGTTATGATTAAAAAATCTTTTTTGCTCACTTTATGGTTTCCATTATCTTGTCTAGCGACGCCGAGTGTTGAAGTTTTGTTTAACACTAACCCATCAGTTGTAAAAGTTCATGTGGCAAATAATAAGGGAAATCATGGCGTGGGTTCAGGCGTAGTTGTTGCTAAGAATTACATCGTAACTAATTGTCACGTTATTGCTAATTCACAAGGCATTCATGTTACTAAATATGGCGTAAGTTATTCTCCTGATGCGCTAATTGCAGACTGGAAAAGTGATTTGTGCATTTTAAAATTTAAGTTTCTTGAATTAAAGCCTGTGGTGATGACAAGCACAGCAGATGTAGAATATGAAACTGATGTTTTTACTAAAAGTTATGGTGGCAATGCTGCGAGACCAGGTTCTTCATTTGGCACAGTCAAAGCAAAATTTGATTATGATGGTCGTCAAATAATTCAGTCATCTGCATCATTTTCCTTAGGAGCAAGTGGGGGAGGCCTTTTTAATTATGATGGTGAATTGTTGGGCATAACGACTTTTAAAACACCAGGTAGGTCAGCTTTTTATTACAGTATGCCAGTAGAAATTATTGAAGAAATGTTAGCGAATGGGGAAGAGATTTCGGTGACTACTGCTCCTGAGAGAGCTTTTTGGGATAGACCAGAAGAAAATCAGCCATATTTTATGAGAGTTGTGAGTGCATTAAATAAAAAAAATTGGAATAAGCTTTCGAAAATATCAGAAGCCTGGGTTAAAGATGAACCAAATGCAGATGAGTCAAACTTTCATTTAGGCTTAGCAAACTACCAGTTAAAAAATCATGATAGAGCCTATAGGTTATTTACAAAAGTTGTTAGCCAAAATAAAAAACATACACTTTCTTATTTATACTTGTATAAAATTGCTAAATTAAATAGTAAAAGTGATGAGATGACTAAATACAAAAAAATTATCAATCAACTTGATTCAAATATGAGCCTGGAGAAGGATGAATAAAACAAACATAACTATTTTTTTGATATCAGTTTTAAGCTTTGCGGGATGTACAACTAAGAATACTGACAAAAATAGTGAGGCGCCTGTAGTAGACGCAGATACAAAAGGAGCCTATTACCTTGATGATGGCCCTGAGGAAAATATTCCAGAAAATCTTTCCAGTATCCCCAACGCAGTTCCTAAAAAAGAACCATTAAATAAGTTTTCAAATCGCCCTTATAAAGTTTTTGGTAAAACATATTACCCAATGACGACCATAAAACCTTATACAGCAAATGGTTATGCAACGTGGTACGGAAAAAAATACCATGGCAATAAAACCTCTATTGGCGAAGTTTACGATATGTATGAAATGACGGCGGCGCATAAAACTTTACCTTTACCCTGCTACGTCAAAGTTACAAATTTAAAAAATAATAAATCGGTGATTGTACGTGTCAATGATCGGGGGCCTTTTGTTAAGGACCGTATTATTGATTTATCATACGTCGCCGCACACAAGTTAGAAATTATTGAAAAAGGGAGTGAGCTTGTGAAAGTAGAGTTAATAAATCCCGACAATAAATTCAAAATAAGCAATGTAAATAAAAAGATTTATATTCAAGCCGGTTTATTTTCTGATGAAAAAAATGCAAATAATCTAATAGAAAAAATAAACAATGTAGACTCAGTTAAAATTAAAAAAATTCAAACTGAAAACAAATTTCAAGTATTGATTGGACCATTCGATGATAAACAATCTGCAATCAACAAGAAAGATGAGTTATCTGAAAATTTTTTTATAAATGGATTTATAGTAAAAAAATAAATTAAGACACAAATGGATGACCCAATAAAAGAACCTTTAATTAATTTTCCATGTCATTTCTCAATAAAAGTCATCGGGAATGCTGTTGAAGATTTTTCAGAAATTGTACTTAAATCAATCACGAAATATGACGCACGGTTTGATAACTCATGTATTGAAATGAAAGGCAGTAGTGCTGGAAAATATATCAGCCTTACTTGTAAGGTATTTGTTTTATCACAAAAACAGCTAGATAAAATTTATATAGAACTTTCAGGGCTTAAAGAAACAAAGTTTGTTCTATAAATGGCTTTAAATATTAAATATTTAGGCTTAACAGATTACCAAGACTGCTGGCTTGCAATGAAAGCTCATATTGAAAAAAATCCTAAATCTGACGAAATATGGGTTACAGAGCATAACCCTATTTTTACTACAGGCCTAAATAAAAAAAATAGTAAATTGCCTAATAGCCCAATTCCACACTTATTTGTAGATAGAGGAGGAAAGATTACTTTTCATGGTCCTGGGCAAATTATTTTTTATTTTCTCATAAACTTGGATAGAAATAATCTTTCAATTAGGCAACTTGTTTCGGGTATTGAAAAATCTATTTTAATATTTTTAAAAAAGAAAAAAATTATTGGTCATATAAAGCAAAATGCTCCGGGCGTGTATGTAAAAAATGAAAAAATTGCATCAATTGGATTGAGATTAAAAAAAGGTTTCACATACCATGGCATTAGTTTAAATGTAAATATGAACTTAAAACCGTTCAATGATATAGATCCTTGTGGTTATAAAGGTTTAAAAATGGCACAATTGAAAGATTATTTACCAAATATTCAAAATAAAAATGTTGAAAAAGAAGTTTTGGAGCAATTTAAAAATTTTCTGGGACATTAAATGAGAAACAATAAAGAATTAGGAAGGGAAAAAACATCAAGGATCCCCATTAAAATATTACCCAGAGAGCCCTTAAAAAAACCTGCATGGATAAAAATGCAATTGCCAAAAACAACTGCTTACATGAGGGTTAAGAACCTACTTAATGAACAAAAATTACATAGCGTATGTGAAGAAGCAAGTTGCCCTAACATTTCTGAATGTTACAGTCATGGCACAGCAACTTTTATGATTTTAGGTGATTTATGTACAAGAAGATGTCCTTTCTGTGATGTAGCACATGGGAGACCAAACCCACCTGATGAACAAGAGCCGAAGCATCTAGCAGAAAGTATTTTGCGCTTAAAATTAAAATATGTTGTCATTACTAGCGTTGATAGAGACGACTTAAGAGACGGCGGTGCTTCACATTTTTCTGAGTGTATAAAAGTAATTAGAAAATATAATCCGAATATTTCGATTGAAATACTTGTCCCTGATTTTAGAGGACGCCTAGATAAAGCAATAGAAATTTTGTACGATACGCCACCTGATGTCTTTAATCATAATCTTGAGACTATTCCTAGACTCTACAAACAAGCTAGGCCAGGTTCTGATTATCTTCATTCACTCAATTTATTATTACAGTTTAAAAAAAGATATCCAAACATCCCAACTAAATCCGGTTTGATGCTTGGTTTAGGAGAATCAAACGAAGAAATTATTGAGGTTTTGAAAGACTTACGAAAACATAAAGTCGATATGATTACTTTAGGCCAATACCTTCAGCCCACTGAACATCACTTACCTGTGGAAAGATATGTTCCTCCTAATGAATTTGATATTCTTAAAGCTGTGGCTGAAAGATTAGGTTTCCATTCAGTTGCAAGCGGTCCTATGGTTAGAAGTAGTTACCATGCAGACTTGCAAGCTAAAGGTGAAAATATTGCATGAATCAGCCATTAAAAATTAATTTAACTAATGAATTATTAGAATTAGAAAATTTTATAATACATCGTAGCTGTGACATTGAGCAGTGGTTCAGAATTCAGTGGTTAGAAAATCAAGCTCCTTTCTACGGTTCAGTTGATCTTAGAAACTCGGGTTTTAAATTAGCTCCTGTAGATATGAACTTATTTCCAGGTGGGTTTAATAATCTAAATCCTGATTTTGCACCTCTTGCAGTTCAGGCAGCTTCAGTTGCTATTGAGAAAGTTTGCCCAGAAGCCAAAAAAGTTTTAATAATTCCTGAAAAACATACAAGAAATTTATTTTATTTAAAAAATTTATTTCAATTTAAAGAAATTTTAAAAAACTCTGGACTTGAAGTTAGAATTGGAACGGTTGACAGCAATATTTTAGAAGCTACTGATATTTTAATTGATGATCACCAATCTATTACTCTAGAGCCTATTCAAAGAAGAGACGATATTTTATATATAAAGGATAGAGATGGTACTGAATTTGTTCCTTGTTCAGTTATTTTGAATAATGATTTATCCGGTGGCGTTCCTGAAAAAATTAAAGATATAGGGCAACAAGTCATCCCACCAATTAATGCTGGCTGGCCTACCAGGAGAAAGTCATCGCATTTTCGTTATTACAGCCAGGTTGCCAAAGAATTTTCCTTACTCACCAAGTGCGATCCATGGTTGATTGATCCATTATTTAAAAAAATTGATAATTTAGATTTTTCCACTCGAGAGGGGGAGGATAAGCTTGTAGAAACAATTGATAATCTTTTACATCAAATACAAAATAAATATGATGAATATAATATTTCACAAGATCCTTATGTAGTCATTAAAGCAGATGCAGGAACATATGGGATGGGTGTGATGACAGTTAAAAAAAGCTCAGAGGCTATAAATCTTAACAGAAAGATGAGAAAAAAAATGTCAGTTGTAAAAGAGGGGTTATCTGTTTCTGAGGTGCTTGTTCAAGAAGGAATTCATACAGAAGAAACCATCAACTCTGCTGTAGCTGAACCAGTAGTTTATATGATAGACCATTTTGTAATTGGTGGTTTTTATCGGGTTCATACTTTAAAAGGTAAGGATGAAAATTTAAATTCACCAGGCATGCATTTTGCCCCTGTAGCTTTTGATACTTCCTGTTTGATGCCAGATCAAGGAAGACCTTGTCATGATAAAGCTAACAGGTTTTATGCCTATGGAGTGATTGCTCGGTTATCAATGCTAGCAGCAGCAAAAGAATTAGCAGAAAAATAGTGATGGCTTATCTTTTTATAATAGATCCGATCGATTCACTTAATCAAAGTAAGGACTCCTCTTTATTTTTAATGAAAGAATGTATAAGAAGAAACATCGAAACACATTTTTGTGCAATTAATGATTTTTCAATTAATGAGGGAATTTTAAATGTTCAAAGTAATAAAATAATTAATTTTAAGGAAAAGATTAATTATGAGAGTTCTCATCCTCACAAAGGCAATTTTTTTAAAAAAATTTTTATCAGAAAAGATCCACCATTTGACGATGATTATTTAAATCTCACTTACTTTTTGGACATTGCGGTTGAAAAGGGAGTAGATGTAATAAATAATCCTTCTTCAATTAGAAAGCATAATGAAAAGCTTTCAATCTTAAATTTTAAAGAGATTATTTCGCCAACTATCGTAACCTCAAATTCGCATGACGTTATTAATTTTCTCAATGAACATAAAAAGATCGTTCTTAAGCCTATCAATAGCATGGGTGGGAATGGAATTTTTGTTATAGCTAAAAATGATCAAAATTTAAAAAGCATCCTTGAAACTGTGACGGCTAAAAATAAAAAAGTAATTATGGCTCAAAAATATATCCCAGATATTATTAAAGGGGATAAACGTATTATCATTATTAAAGGCGATCCACTTCCATACAGCCTAATTAGGATACCTGGCAATGATGATTTTAGAGCAAACTTGGCTAAAGGTGGTCGAGGCGTTTCAAAAAAACTAACATCGCAGGACATGAAAATTGTTGACTTTATTAGACCTTTTTTAATTGAAAACAAACTAGATTTTGTTGGTATTGATGTTATTGGTAAGTACTTAACAGAAATTAACGTCACGAGCCCAACATGTTTAGTTGAAATAGCAAAACAAACCAATTTTGATTGCGCTAAATTTATAATTGATACGATTTAAGTATATCGAATGCAAAAATATACAAAGCCTTTTTTATTAATTTTAGCGCTTCTCATCATATTAACTTTCAATTTGCAGGGAAATTCAATATTTCAAAAAAAAGATTATATATTTGGCACAATTGTAGATATAAAGATTTATGGGGAATCTAAAGAATTAGCTTCAGAGGCTTCAAAAGAAATCTTATTAAATTTTAGGCAACTTCATAAATTACTTCATCCTTGGCGAAAAGGCTTGATGTACGAAATAAATGAGGCTATCTATAATCAAACCCCTTTTTTAATTGATGATCAGGAAGTGATATCTCTGATTCTAAGAGGTCAAGAATATGAAAAAAAAACCAGGGGTTACTTCAATCCAGCAATTGGAAAACTGGTAAATTTATGGGGGTTTCATTCAGAAGTTCCTCGTAATGTAATGCCAGCTACTAAAGATATTTTAGAATTAGTTGAAGCAAAGCCATCAATGGTAAATATTACGATTATTAATAATGAACTCAGTAGTACAAACAATATTGTACAAATTGATATGGGAGGATATGCCAAAGGGTTCGCTTTAGATCGAGCAAAAAAAATACTAGAGCAATATAAAATTAAAAATGCACTTATTAATATTGGTGGAAATATTATGGCATTGGGTATGCAGGGTAACAAAGAATGGATTGTAGGAATTCAAGATCCTAGAAATCCAAATTTGATGGCGACTATACCATTGAAGCCAGGTTGGTCTATTGGAACATCTGGTGATTATCAAAAATATTTTACTGTAAACGGAAAAAGATACTCACATATTATAAATCCTTATACAGGTTATCCAGTATCAAATACAAAGTCAGTGACAGTTTTGATTCCTCCTGGCAATAATTCTGGAGAGAAATCAGATGTTTATACAAACCCAATATTTATTGAAGATATTTCAAAAAAAATGCAAATCGCTAATGATTTGGAGGTAAGTCACTATCTAATTGTTTTAGAAAATAATGAAATTTTAATTAGTAAGGAATTCAATAAAATTATTATGTGGCAAGATAAAATAGATGAGAGAAAAATTACTATTCATTGATGATAAAATATGAATATGAAAAAAAAATATTTATTTGTATTTGTATTTATTGTGCTACTTAATGGATGTGGCACAAAGGGGGAACTTTATATTCCAGAAGAGAAATACCCTCAATCCTTCATAGATAAACATCAGGATAAAATTATTATAAAAAACTACCAACTTGCTTAATATGAGTTCTTCAATTTTAACAAAGAATAATGATAAATTTTTTATTGAAGATGTTGATGTCAAGTCGATTATAAAAAAATTTCCGACACCAAGCTATGTTTATTCAAAACAAAAAATAATAGAAAATTTTAAAAATTTAGAGGCTGCTTTTAAAGGGGTAGATCACTTAATATGTTTTGCTGTAAAAGCTAATTCGAACCTAGCTATATTGAATATACTCGCTAAAAATGGAGCGGGCTTTGATATTGTTTCAGGCGGTGAGTTAAAAAGAGTTGTTGCAGCAAAAGGAGATGTAGAAAAGATTGTTTTCTCTGGTGTAGGTAAAACATCAGAAGAGATTAAATTGGCTATTGAAAAAAATATCCTTGCCTTTAATGTTGAATCAGAAGATGAACTGAGTAGGATTCAGGAGATAGCTAACTCATTAAATAAAAAAGCATCTATTTCAATTAGGGTAAACCCAAATGTAGATGCTAAAACTCATCCTTACATATCAACTGGCCTTAAAGAAAATAAATTTGGTGTTAGTGAAGAGTCTGCCTTTGATTTATATAAGAAAGCAAAATTATTAGATTCAATTGAAATTGAAGGTATTGATTGTCATATTGGCTCACAGATCACTGACCTAAAACCGTTCGAAGACTCCATAAAAAAATTAATTAAGTTAGTGGACAGGCTGGAGGAAGAGGGAATAAATATTAGGCATATTGATATTGGTGGTGGGATTGGAATACGATATGACGATGAAAAAACTATTGACTTCAATGA
Source organism: Methylobacillus sp. (assembly GCA_018607785.1). Taxonomy (GTDB): domain Bacteria; phylum Pseudomonadota; class Gammaproteobacteria; order Burkholderiales; family Methylophilaceae; genus BACL14. Next base: position 10,637 of record JABBAU010000055.1, on the reverse strand, counting down.
GTATGCAAAAATTATTTCAAGCCAAATAAAAGAAAGGAAAATCAAGATATTGTTGGAGCCTGGGAGGGTTATTACGGCTGATGCAGGGGTAATATTGACAAAAGTAGAATACGTAAAAAAAACTAAAGATAAAAATTTTGCCGTAATAGATGCTGCAATGAACGATTTAATGCGTCCTTCGCTCTATGGATCTTTCCATAAAATTTTAAATATATCTAACACCACAGAGGGGAAAAATAAGTTTGATATTGTGGGCCCAATTTGTGAAACGGGGGATTTTATTGGAAAGGACAGGCTAATGAGTATAGAGCCTGACAATATTTTAGTTATCATGGATACAGGGGCATATGCGATGTCAATGAGTTCAAATTATAATTCTAGGCCAAAGCTATTTGAGTTGATGATTGATAAAGATAAAATTTACATTATTAGAGAAAAAGAGTCTTTTGATGATCTTATAAAAGGTGAAAAAATTCTTCCAGAATCCTGATTATATAATATGAAAAAAGAATTAAATATTACCTTAGCTGAGCCACGAGGTTTCTGTGCAGGCGTTGAAAGGGCAATTACAATTGTTGAAAAAGCTATTGAAAAATATGGCACACCCATTTATGTAAGACATGAGGTTGTGCATAATGAGTTCGTAATTAAGGACTTAAAGGAAAAGGGTGCAATATTTGTTGAAAATATGGAGTCTATTCCAAAGGGAAGTCACGTTATTTATAGTGCGCATGGTGTTTCAAAATTAGTAAGAAAAAAGGCAAATGATTTCAACCTAATGCCAATAGATGCAACGTGTCCGTTGGTGACAAAGGTTCATACTCAAGTAATTCAGCAAAATGCTAAGGGATATATTGTTATCATGATTGGACATGAGGGCCATCCTGAAGTTGAAGGCACGATGGGGCAAATTAATGATAAGAATAAAATTAAATTAGTACAGAATCAAAGTGATGTTGAAAGCCTAGAGGTTAATCAAACAGAAAAAATTTGTTACGTTACACAAACGACACTTTCAATTGATGAAACTAAAGAGATTATTAAAAAGTTAAAGGAGAAGTATCCGCATATTACAGGTCCAAATAAAAGTGATATATGTTATGCAACCCAAAATCGTCAGGATGCAATTAAGACACTGCTAAAAAATAACGAACTTGTCATAGTGGTTGGTTCATCCAATAGCTCAAATTCAAATCGTTTAGCTGACCTTGCTTCCCAAGCTGGAGTTGAATCTATTTTAGTCGGTAATATAGATAAATTTGATTTATCAATTTTAGAAAATAAGAAAAGAGTAGCAATTACTGCAGGCGCTTCTGCGCCAGAAATTTTAGTTAAAGATCTTATAAAAAAAATTAAGATGAATTATGACGTACTTATTGATGAAATGAATGGAATTGAAGAAAACGTTGTTTTTAAACTCCCAACTATTTGAAAACTGATAAATATAAAATACCCGTATCATCGTTAATTGTAATTTATACAAAAAAGCATGATATTTTGTTACTTCATCGAGCAGATAAAAGAGGCTACTGGCAATCTGTTACTGGTAGTCTTGAACCACAAGAATCTCCATATGAAGCTGCAAAAAGGGAAGTTTTTGAAGAAACGGGAATAAATACGGACCATAATAAAATACAAGACTGGAATCTTAATCACGAGTATGAAATTTATTTGCATTGGAGACACAGATATCCACCTAATGTTTCTAAAAACACGGAGCATGTTTTTGGTTTAGAGCTTCCAGAAAAAATAAATATCAATATATCACCCAGAGAACATTTAGAATATAAATGGGAGAATATAAAAGAGGCAAAAAATAAAGTTTTCTCTTGGACAAATCGCAGAGCGTTGGAAAAATTATGCGAAATCAAATCAATACTAAGTTAAAATTTATAAAATGAATACTTCCACAATTACCTTCGATTCATTTGAAAAATTAAAAAATGATGATTGCCAAGAAAGAATCATAAAGGCAAAAAATATTCTAGGGAAAGATCTAGTGATCCTTGGACATCATTATCAAAATGAAGCCGTTTACAGACATGCTGATTTTGCAGGTGATTCTTTAAAGTTAGCGCAACAAGTTCAAAATTTGGATGCTAAATACATTGTTTTTTTAGGCGTTCATTTTATGGCAGAAGTTGCTGATATCTTATCAAGAGAAAATCAAATCACTATTCTTCCAGACTTATCAGCTGGTTGTTCAATGGCAGATATGGCGAATTTAGCTAAAGTCGAAAGGACTTATAGAGAAATATCAAAGGTTTTAGATTTTGATAAAAATATTACCCCAGTAACATATATTAATTCAGCTGCAGATCTAAAAGCATTTTGTGGAGAGCATGGAGGTATTGTATGTACCTCAACTAATGCACCTAAAATTTTAGATTGGGCGTTTAATCAAAAGGAGAAAGCACTTTTCTTTCCAGATCAAAATTTAGGGAGATGGACGGGTTATAAGATGGGCATCCCCCTAGAAAAGATGCCAGTATGGGATCCAGATTTACCCATGGGAGGCTTAACTGAAAAACAAATAATTGAATCTAAAATATTATTGTGGAAGGGGCATTGTGCAGTTCATCAAATGTTTAGGGTTGAAAGTATACAAGCCTTTAAAAAAAACTATCCAAAAGGGAATGTTATTTCTCATCCAGAGGCACCGTTTGATGTATGTAAAAATTCAGATTTAGTAGGTTCAACAGAATTTATTCTGCGTACGATAGAAAAAGCAGATAAAGGATCTGAATGGTTAGTTGGAACAGAATTGAATTTAGTGAATCGACTTGCTAAAGAAATGAAAGCAGAGAATAAGCTTGTTAAATTCATGTCTCATGTAATTTGTGAATGCTCCACAATGGCAAGAATAGATCCGCAACATCTTGCATGGGCTTTAGAAAATATTATTGATGGTAAGCCAGTTAATGTAATTAAGGTTCCACAAAAGGAGGCTGATCTTGCAAAGCTTACACTTGATAAGATGCTCGAAGTTTCATAAATGAACAAATGTGATTTATGTTCAGATCCAATTTATCCAGTAATTTGGAAAAATAATAAATTTAGACTTGTTGAGATAGATGATCCTTCCTATTCAGCATATTATCGAGTTGAAAATATTCAGCATGTGAAGGAAATGACCGATTTAGAAGAAAAAGATAGAATGGAGCTAATGCAGGTTGTGTTCACTGTAGAATCAGCAATTAGAACTTGTTATAAACCTGATAAGATAAATTTAGCATCTTTAGGTAATTTAACCCCACATATTCATTGGCACATTATTCCAAGATTTAAAAATGATAATCACTATCCTGGTTCAATTTGGTCGAAACAAAAAAAATTTGAAAAAACTAAAATATCTACTCAAACAAAAAAAAAATTAAATGCAATAATTTTAGAAAATCTAAATCAATAAGCGTTTAACTTTCTTTCCGTTGTTAATATGTTGCGTAATAATTTCATCAATATCTTCATTATCAATATATCTATACCATGTTTCTTCGGGATAAATTACCAATAAAGGCCCTTCTTGACATCGGTTAAAGCAGCCCGCTCTGTTGACTCTGCACATATTTACACCATACAAATTAAGAGATTTAAGTTTTTTCTTCATATAATTAAATTTATCTTCTGCTCCAAAATTATTACAGCATTGTTCATTATCATCTCTTTGATTTAAGCAGAAAAAAATATGATATTTGTAATAGGCCATTTAATTAGTAAAACTCTTATCTTCTGTAAATTTCCAAATTCTTGTAATACTTACTTGATCTACTTCTTTTTTCATTTGATCACTAAAGGGAGCGTAAGGCGATCCATTTCTTACTATATCTATAGCAGCTTCATCTAACTTAGCTTTTCCTGAACTTTTAATAATTGAGATATCATAAATAGAGCCATTTGAATTTATAATTACTTTCATTATAAGATTGCTAAATCTATTTTTGATTTTCGCTGCATCAGGATAATTCATAGCGCCCATTCGTTCAACTTTCTTTTTCCAAGCTTCAAAATATAAACGATATACATATTCTGGTGATTTAGCAGATATATTCTTTATCCTTATTTTTTCATTTGGGATAGGAGCATTATTTAAACTCAGTTTACTCACATTTGATAAAATTTTATTTTTATCTAATATTTTTTTTCGCACTTCAATCTTTTTATCAGATGGACTTTCTATTTTTTGATCATTTTTTTGTGGAGTTTTATCTAATTCAGGAGGAATTTCTTTCTCTTTTTTTGAGGTTTGATTTTTATTTAAATTGATTAAATTATCATCAGATTTTATTAATTTTTCTGATTTTTTTTCATTATTTCCCTTTTTTTCTTCTGGGGTAACAAAAATTTCTAACTCATTTGTTTCATAGCTATCAACAGTGTTTAATAAATCAAACAAATTAAATTTTGTAAAAAAAATAAGGTGAAGAATTAAAGAAAGAAAAATGGCTAAGATTATATTAAAGGAAGTAAATTTTATTTTACTATCATTATTCATTTTTAAATAAATCTAAACATTTATTTTGAATTCCTGAAAAACTTCCATTGCTCATAAAAACAATTTGATCATTTGGTTTTTTTTCTTTAATAATACTACTTAAAATCCATTGAGTACTGTCTGAAACTTTGATTTTTTGATTATTTTTGAATAACTCATTTGGATCCCAATCTAAATTACTGGCATAACAATAAACGATATCTGCAGATGAAAGGCTATCTTGTAATTCTTTCTTCATTTCACCAAGCTTCATGGTATTTGATCTAGGCTCAAAAACAACAATTATTCTGCCCTCTTTAAGCACTTGTCTCATTCCATCTAATGTACTTTTTATTGCAGAGGGATGATGAGCAAAATCATCATAAATTTTTATATTGTCTTTAAATTCTCCTATTTTTTCTAACCTTCTTTTTACACCCTTGAATGTTGCAAGCGCTTTTATAGATTTAGCGGCAGGTATGCCTATATGATGAGCAGCAGCAATTGCTGCAAGCGCATTTGATGCATTATGATCACCAATACATTCCCACGTAAGAGTACCTTCTTTTTTATTTTGATAAAAAATATTTAGCGATGAGCTTTCGTCTTGCCATTGATATGACCATCCATCAATATGATTAAAATATTCTAAATCTGACCAGACTCCTAGTTTTATAACTTCATTAAGAGCGTTACTTTGAGCATTTGAAATAATCTTACCTTTCTCGGGCACTATTCTTATCAGATGATGAAAATGTTTTTTTATATGGTTAAGGTTCTCAAAAATATCTGCATGATCAAATTCTAAATTGTTCATGATAAGAGTGCGTGGATAATAATGAACAAATTTTGAGCGCTTATCAAAGAAGGCGGTGTCATATTCATCTGCTTCGATTATAAAAAAGTTAGAATTTTTATCATTGATTAATCTTGATGAAGTTTTTAGATTTTTTGGAATGCCACCAATCAAATAACTTGGATTTAATCCACAAAATTCTAAAATCCATGCAACCATAGCTGTTGTTGAAGTTTTGCCATGGGTGCCTGCAACAGCGATAACCCATTTTTCATGAAGTATATTTTCATAAAGCCACTGGGGACCTGACATAAAAGATAAGTTATTATTTAATATGCTCTCCATTAGAGGGGTACCTCTTTTGACAACATTACCAATAATATAAATATCAGGTTTTAATTTTGTTTGTGATGAATCAAATCCCTCAATTATTTTAATACCTTCCTCTTCAAGCTGCGTGGACATAGGAGGGTAAACATTTTGATCACACCCAGTAACTTTGAAGCCTTTTGATTTTGCAAGGGAGGCTAATCCTGCCATAAATGTTCCACATATACCTAATATATGAATATGCATATTTATCTTAAGCTAGATGCAAGCCATTTTTTCAATTGATCTTTAGAAATAGATCTTCTTTTTGCCATATCGTCAATTTGATCTTCATCAATCTTATCAACACTGAAATATTTAGCTTCAGGATGTGCAAAGTAAAAACCACTAACAGAGGATGCAGGCATCATTGACATACTTTCAGTCAATTCCATACCGATTTCTTTAGCTTGGAGAAGCGAGAAAATATCTTTTTTAATAGTGTGCTCAGGGCATGCTGGGTAACCTGGAGCAGGTCTTATCCCTTGATATTTTTCTTTTATCATTTCCTCATTGCTAAGTTTTTTTGTTTGATATCCCCATAAGTCTTGCCTAACTCGGTTATGCATATACTCTGCAAATGCTTCTGCTAATCTATCTGTAATAGCTTTGACCATGATACCGCTGTAGTCGTCTTCTGTTTTTTCAAACATATCTTCATAAATTTTTGCATTAATTCCTGATGTGACAGCGAATAGACCAATGTAATCTTCAATATTCTTTTCTTTAGGCGCAATAAAGTCGGCAAGACATAAATTAGGTTTCTGTTTACCACCAACTACTGGTTTTTGCGTTTGTTGTCTTAAGCAGTGGTAGGTAAAGGCTAATTCCATCGATTCGTCTTTAAAAACCTGGATGTCATCTTCATTAATTGAATTAGCGGGATAAAAACCAACGACGCCATTTGCTTTTAGTTTTTTTTCATTAATAAGTTTACTCAGCATTTTTTGTGCTTCTTTAAATAGATCCGAAGCACTTTTTCCCACTACACTATCTTTGAGAATATCTGGGTACTTTCCATGAAGATCCCATGTCTGAAAGAATGGCGACCAATCAATATATTCTTTGATTAAATTTAAGTCGATATTTTTAAATACTCTTCTTCCAATATATTTAGGTTTTTTTGGTTTAAATGTAAGCTCTAATTTATTTTTCCTAGCATCCTCAATAGAAATAAATGTTGCACCCTTTTTCTTTAAATGCATTTGACGAACACTTTCGTAGTCTTTTGATAAATTAACGATATATTCCATTTTTTGTTTGGGGTCCATCAAAGATTGCATCACCGAAACTGATCGAGAAGCATCGGATACATGAATCACAGGTCCATCGTAATGTTCTGAAATTTTTACAGCTGTATGCGCTCTTGATGTTGTTGCGCCTCCAATAAGTAACGGGATATTATTTTCTTTAAAATATGGGTCACGTTGCATTTCACTTGCTACATTGGTCATTTCTTCAAGTGAAGGTGTAATCAGTCCAGAAAGCCCAATAATATCTACGTTTTCTTCTTTTGCTTTTGCAAGAATTTCTGCACAAGGGACCATAACGCCCATATTGACTACTTCGAAGTTGTTACATTGAAGCACAACGGAGACAATATTTTTCCCAATATCATGTACGTCACCTTTAACAGTGGCGATGAGCATTTTTCCTTTAGGCTTTGCTTTAATGCCCGTTCTTTTCTCATCTTCTTCTTTCTCTTTTTCAATAAAAGGCACAAGGTGAGCTACGGCTTGCTTCATAACTCTTGCTGATTTTACAACCTGAGGTAAAAACATTTTACCTTGACCAAATAAATCACCAACAACATTCATCCCATCCATGAGTGGACCCTCGATAACATTAATGGGCCTACCATTCTTACTGCTCATTATTTTTAATCGAGCTTCCTCAGTATCTTCAACAATGAAATCTGTAATGCCATGAACTAATGCATATTCAATTTTCTTTTCAACAGAAACAGGAGTTTTTTCATCGCCACGCCAATTAAGTTTTACATTTTCTTTTTTGCTTCCTTTGAGAGTTCCTGCAAAATCAATCATTCTTTCTGTCGCATCTGGTCTACGATTTAAAATAACATCCTCAACAGCTTCTTTTAGGTCATCACTTAAATCATCATAAAGACCAATCATGCCAGCATTTACAATGCCCATCGTGAGTCCAGCTTTTATTGCATAATGTAAAAAAACAGTATGTATCGCTTCCCTTGCTTCATTATTTCCTCTAAAACTAAAGCTTACATTTGAAACACCCCCAGAAATTTTAGCGTGTGGAAGGTTATCTTTTATCCATTTAGTGGCGTTAATGAAATCCACGGCATAATTGTTGTGCTCTTCAATACCGGTAGCAACAGCAAAAATATTTGGATCAAAAATTATATCTTCTGGAGGAAAATTTAACTTCTCAACAAGCGTATCGTAAGCTCGTTTACATATCTCAATTTTTCGCTCATACGTATCAGCCTGACCTTTCTCATCAAAAGCCATCACAATAACGGCAGCGCCGAAATTTCTACATATTTTCGCATGATGCAAAAATAATTCTTCACCCTCTTTAATTGAAATGGAATTAACAATGGCCTTGCCCTGAACACATTTTAATCCTGCCTCTATTACTTCCCATTTAGATGAATCAATCATTATGGGAATACGGGCGATGTCTGGTTCTGATGATATTAAATTTAAAAAATGTTTCATGGCATTTAAAGAATCAAGCATGCCCTCATCCATATTAATATCAATGACTTGAGCTCCGTTTTCAACTTGTTGCCTTGCAACAGAGACTGCTTCTTCGAATTTTTCATCAATAATTAATTTTGCAAAAGCTTTGGAGCCGGTTACGTTAGTTCGTTCTCCAACGTTGATAAAAAGCGTGTCTTCTTTTATGTTAAGTGGTTCAAGTCCTGCAAGTTTTGTATAGACATCTTGTTTAGGAAGAATCCTTGGGGCGATATTATGCATCTCTTCGGCGATTGCTTTGATATGTTCAGGTGTCGTACCACAACATCCTCCGGCAATATTAATAAATCCACTATCAGCAAACTCTTTTAAAAGTGTTGAAGTATCATGTGGTTTTTCATCAAAGCCTGTGTCCGACATTGGGTTTGGAAGCCCGGCATTTGGATAAATACAAATATGTGTGTCTGCTATTTTCGACAGTTCTTCAGCATATGGACGCATGAGTGCTGCCCCTAATGCACAATTAAGTCCAATAGTTAAAGGGTTTGCATGCCTGATTGAATTCCAAAATGCACTCACCGTTTGTCCTGATAGAATCCTACCCGATGCATCGGTTACAGTTCCAGAAATCATAAGAGGCAATCTTTGAGCGGTTTCTTCGAAAACCTGATTAACGGCAAATAAAGCAGCCTTACAATTTAAGGTATCAAAAACAGTTTCAACTAGGATAATATCAACGCCACCATCAATTAGAGATTTTGTTTGCGCCTTATAGGATTCTACCAATTGATCAAAATTGATATTTCTTGCGCCAGGATCATTAACATCTGGGGATATAGACGCAGTTTTGGGCGTTGGACCAATTGCACCAGCTACATACCTGGGCTTTTCTGGCGTGCTATATTTTTTAGCCGCTTCTTTTGCAAGTCGAGCTGATTCCAGATTCATTTCATGAATTAGGTGTGCCATATAATAATCATCTTGAGCAATGCTATTGGCACCAAATGTATTGGTTTCAATAATATCTGCGCCAGCTTCAAGATAATCTTCGTGGATTTTTTTTATCAATTGCGGCTGTGTCAGGCTTAATAGTTCATTGTTACCTTTTAAGAAAAGTTCACGTTCTCCTTTAGGTGCTGAGAATTTTATATATTCGCCTTGCTTACCACCTCGATAATCCTCTTCTGATAACTTGTGTTGTTGGATCATCGTGCCCGTTGCACCATCCATTATCATAATCCGATCTTTTAGAATTTCTCTAAGCTGAGCTTCTTTTTCCTCTGAGAATTTATTTTCCAATTTTATTTAATGCCTTTTTCTATTTTTGATAATTTTTTCTCAATATTTTCAAGTTTCTCTCGTGTCTTCTTAAGCACACCTGTTTGTACATCGAATTCTTCCCGGGTAATAAGGTCCATTTTGGTGAACATGCCCTTTAATAGTGCATTAATGTTCTCCTCTATGTCACTTATTGGGGAATCAGAAACAATATTTTTAATTTTTTGTGAAATTTCTTGAATTGTCTTCTTATCTACCATATATTCTTCCCGTAAAACGTTGATTTTAACAGTTTTTTTTAAATTTTTTGTTATTAAATTAATTTAGTTTATTCCCCAAATTAGATTAAATAAACAAAAAAAATTTAGAAAATAAGAAAGTTGGCACGGTTCTTGCTTCGTATATAAGTGTACGCAGACAAAAGTGTCAGCATATTTTAAATAAGGAGATAGTAGTATGAACAACAAATTAATAAAAGCTGCTGTAGTTGGCGCATTATTTTCAATTGCCCCAATCAGTTTTGCAGCTGACGAAGTAGAAGAAATTAAAGCTCCTTCATCAATGCTTGATGATTTTAGCTTTAGTGCAAACGTAGGACTCTACACAGATTATATATTCCGTGGCTACACACAGACACAGAATGAGCCTGCGATTCAAGGTGGTTTTGACGTAGAACATTCAAGTGGTTTATATGCTGGTACTTGGGCATCCAATGTAGATTGGACGACTGCAGGTGGCTACATGGATAAAAACAGTGTCGAAATAGACGTTTATGCAGGTTGGGCAACTGACCTACCATTTTGGGACTTAGGTTTTGATATTGGTGTGCTTCAATTTTTCTATCCTGGTAACGATACTGCAGGTCAAGTTGAAACAGATGCGACTGAAGTTTACTTTGGGTTTAGTAAAGACTGGATGGATGGTGCATTTTCAACAAGCCTTACGAACTATGTCGTAGTTTCTGATGATGCATGGGGTTTTGAGGACATGGATGGTGAGATGTATCACGATTTCACTTTGGATGTTCCACTTGGTTCATCAC
>JABBAU010000035.1 GCA_018607785.1 Methylobacillus sp. | reverse complement strand
ACTTAACTTTAACTAATTAAATAAGGATTGTGATGGGAAATAGAGATAGAAGGAAAGAATCAAAAGGAAAACCAAAAAAAGAAAAAGCCCCTTTATCAAAAAGGCTAATATTTAATTCCAAAAAAATTTAAAGAATATAAATACAAATCTGATTTAATCTTATATACTAATTTGTAGTTAAAAAATTAATTAAAACAATAAGTTAGTTAATTCTTAGGTATTTAAATATCCCATTCATAAGGAGAAATAAGATGGAATTAAAATTAGATAAAACTACAAAGATCATTTTAGGGGCTATTGCGTTGGGCTTGTTTTTAAATGTTAGTCATATTTTTGTAGATAAAGCTTATGCAAATGATTGGGATGTCGTTGTAGAGTTAAATAAAAGCAATGTAAAGATTGACAGGATGCAAGAGAATTTAAACATCATCGATAAGAATGTACGAGTTTTGGAGAAAATAATAAATACAGCTGAAAATAATCTTAAATCTGAGATTAATAACGTTTGTAATGTTAATTAAATATATGATATGAAAAAACTAATTTTATTTTTTTTATTTGGTCTGCTAATTTCTTGTTCTGGTGATGATACACATCATAGCTGGGGGAGTTATGCAACAAATAAAGAATCCAAAAAACAAGAATTTTGGTTCACATCCTACAAGTCAAGAGATGAATGCATAGCGGATATGCAATGGCAGATTGAGGGTGGAGAGGATGATAGCAGACAAAAAATTTCAAATTGGCATACAAAGCCATACGGGTGCCATTTTATGTCAAATAATAAATGGCTTTCTATCTATAATTATTTAATTTATAAGGATGAAAATCTGGGTTGTTTGTGGGAATCAAGCAATCCGAATGTACGAATAAAGTACTCCGTGACCCTGAAGACTTTTGTTAATGTGCCTGAGCAAGGGAGATGTGTGTTAGGTGATTAAATGAATAAACTCCTACTGCTGTTATTATTAATACCAAATATGGTGATAGGAAAAACATGTTTTATTCATAACGGTAAGAATGCTTATAGCGCATTACAGGCTTGTAATGATGGTGATCAATTACACTTTTATTTAACAAAATTTGGGTCTAAAAGTAACGATGAGTCAAAGCCTACCTTAGTTGAAATAAAGAATTCTTATTGTGATGTAGGTTTTGAGGCTAATATAGAAGAAGAGGACTTTAAATCAACATTAACTTGCACTTTCAAAAATAATTTATAAAAATGAAATATCTCATACTCATGTGTTTTGTTATTGCTATCGCTACCTGTGCCATGGCAGGTGACTCCAAATCAGAATTTTTTGAACCCAGTGAATCAAATGCTTACCAAGGAAGGCTATTGTATGATGCCAGTAAAGAAGATTACCCAATAGATAAAATGATGAAACTTTGTAAAGCCTATACAGGCGTGGACACCGCACAAACAAAATGTAAAAAACAAAATCAGTCTTCATTGGTGATATGTGAATACAAGTGTAGCTTACATTGGTCAGCATTAAGTAATAAAGCGCCTAGAGCATGTTGCCGTGGTCTCGTGCCTAAATGTTTAGCTTGTGAGGAAGGGGTCACTGAAGAAGAATGGTTGGAGGCAAACCCAGAATATCAGGTAGAATGAAAGGATGAAAAAACTACTGCTTATCGCATTAACCATTCCCAACTTTGTTCTAGCTGATGAATTTAAATTAATTTGTGAAGGAGAGGAAAGTAAATATAGAAATGATGTGTTAGAAAATACATCTAAAATTTCGCTGAAGCTTCAAGTCAGAGATGATTCTATTCTTATAGATTCAATGACTTATAAAAGTAAGACATTTGATTATGGTGCCGTCAAAGGCTCTTCGAAATATGTCAAAGAAGACGCCCAGATTGTTTTAGAAACTACTCAAGTTAGCAATGATTGCGACACTTCTTTATTAAACGTTAAACTGAATCGCACTTCTGGCATGATCGAAACTATTTCTAAAAGAATTGGGACTTGTGATGGAAGCAGTTTTACAGCCGCAACAAAATTTAAAGGTAAGTGCAAGTAACAAGTAAGCCTAAAAATACTGCTAAATTTTTGTATCACCTCTATTTGCTTTCTTGTAGCTAATTTAATTATTATGAAAAAAATAAACCTGTTTTTTTTATTATTACTATCTTTTGCCACAACAACTCAGGCAAGTAGCTTAGAAACAAAATTATCCCCCCAAGGAGCCGATAAATATAATTTCTTTATTACAGGCGATGCTGATTCTTCAGAAAAAAAATTAAGGGATATTTTTCAAAATAAAGTAAATGAGGTTTGTGGAACACGTTTTGAAATTATAAGCATAACAACAGATCATATAAATAAAGAGGGAGTCAAAAATAATTTATTAGATGGCTCCTTCAAATGCTTTGTGAATAGTCAGATGTAAAAAAACCCCATCAAAAATGATGGGGTTTTTTCATATATTCCAGTAGTGTAAAGACTACATAAATATTTTAAAACTACATAGCTGAAATTTTATAAATTTCACCTTCGTCAGTTGTCGCATAAAGAGCGTTATCAGGACCCATTTCTAGACCACGAAATCTCTTTGAAACGCCAACAGGCATATGGATAACACTCTTAACTGATAATCCATCAGGTGCAATATCAACAATATCGATACGCATGCCACCTGGTGTACCACCAAAACCAATACCCATGATGCCAGTTGCTAAACGATTTTCATAAATACCCCAGTTCTTTCCTGTTAAGAATGCAGCAGAACCAGTACCTTGTGAATAACCGTTATTTTGCCAAGCTGGGAACATTAAGTCATCAAAGCGAGTGTCACTCATAGGTGTATAAGCAGCTCGAACAGCAGGTGTCATACCTTCCATTTGATTTGGCTCATAACCACAGTATTTAT
>JABBAU010000071.1 GCA_018607785.1 Methylobacillus sp. | reverse complement strand
CTCAAGCCCTTCGATTGAGCTTCATACAGATATTAGGCTTAACAAAAAAAAATACATACTTAAAAAATAAACTGAAAGATATTTTTTCAGTAGTTGCCATTATGTTTTTTTTCTTTGCCTATATTTTTATAGATCTTTATCTTCAAAAAACAACTTCATTTGTAAATGAATATGTCCCGATATTTAAATACAGTATCGTCACATTTTCATTATCGTTAATCTTAATGACGCTAATTATGAGTATATTTTTTAAATTTTTTATGCCGACTAGGATAAAAAAAATGCATTTAATGCTTGGTGGTTTAATAACCAGCTTGCTCTGGTTTACCTTAAATGACGCTTTTGGATTTTTTATTGGCTTAAGTCAGCCACTGGGTTACTTTTATGGCAGTTTAAGAAATTTATTTATTTCATTGATATGGCTCTATCTTAATACGGGGGCCATACTTGTTGGCGCTGAATTAATTGCAGCACTTCATAAGCAAGAATTACTTATATTAAAACAATTATTCCTGATAAAAAATATTCATAGACATCCCATTATCAATAAATTAATGGGGCTATATGGAAAAAGATATAAGAAAAATAAAGTTATTTTTAGTGAAGGGTCTCAAGATAATGATTTATATTTTGTGATTGAAGGTGAAGTTGTAATAAAAAGAAATGATGAAGTTATCTTTAGCGTTAACCCTGGTGAGTATTTTGGTGAACATGCTTTATTACATAAAAATCCTCGTTTAATGTCAGCAACTATTTGTTCTGATTGGGCAAGATTAATTAGAATAAAGGATATTAAAGTAAGAGAGATGCTAGCCGAAGACCCAAAGATCGCACAAATATTTATGTTTAATATGGCAGAGAAATTACAAAAGCTTCTATGACGGTTTTAGGTCAAATGCTATACAAATTCTTTCCTCATCAGACTCAAAAGGAATTGTTCGATGAAAAACAGATGAAGGGAAAAAAATGACATCGCCCTCATTGGGTTTAATAATTTTTTTGGGGAAATCATCAATAATAATTGGATAGTCGTCACCATGTGTGCTTAATTCAATTGCTCCTTCATCTTGATTTTTTGTCTTCTTAGGAATTGATAAATAAATTGCACCACTAATCCAACCATCTTCATGAATATGTGAAGTTAAATGCCCCCCTGATTGCATCTTCACATACCAGGAACTACTAAATTCTATTTCTTTAGGAAATAGATTTATAAATTCACAATCTTCATTTTTATATTTTTCATAGTATTCTTTAATAGCATCCCTAAGTCCGGACTCAAGGGCTTTAAAAGATTGCTCAGTTCTTTTAAATAAGTTTCCTGCTGATTGTGATCCATAAAATAGGCGGCTTTGTTTACGATCATTTATGTCTGCATTATCAATATCTTTTAACAACTGTAATCTAAGAGCTTCATTATCTTTCAATAAACAAGGAACAGATTGATGCGCAACAAAATTTAAAGGTTGAGGGCAAAACTTATATTCATCTTCTTCTTTAAAATTTTGTGCATAGTGCCCAGAAAGTGTAGCTAAAAATGGAGAGTTATGTTTTGAATGCTCGATACTGGCAAACTCTTTTTTAAATAAATCAAATTGTTTTAATTTATAAAAACAATAAAGTATTCGCTCTTGCCAATCTTCAAACTTAGACACCCTAAAATAATTAATAGCTTCCTCAAAAGCTTTATTGTCGTATAAAAATACAGCTAACTGATAATTAGACCTCGGATGTTGGGAATCAACATCAACTGCCATCCTTAAAAACCGATTAGCCTCTGAAATATTTCCATCATGCCAAAGGGCGTCTCCAAGGTCTGAATAAAACTCTGCTTCACCAGAACCAAGTTCTATCGCCTTCCGATAATGTGATATTGAAAGAGATAAATTTCCTTGATTTCTTAAAACGTTCGCAAGATTATAATGACCTCTGCCATCTTCACGAATGCTTAGAGATTTTTTAAAAAATTCTT
Source organism: Methylobacillus sp. (assembly GCA_018607785.1). Classification (GTDB taxonomy): domain Bacteria; phylum Pseudomonadota; class Gammaproteobacteria; order Burkholderiales; family Methylophilaceae; genus BACL14. Next base: position 1,020 of record JABBAU010000071.1, on the reverse strand, counting down.
CTGCTTCTTCAAGTTGACCCTGAAGCTGCCTTATTGTGCCTATATTTGTGATTGCCTCAAAAAAACCAGGTTGTATTTGAATCGCTTTTTGATAGCATTGGATAGCCTCGTCATATCCCCCGCCACTTTGTAAAGCTATGCCTAGGTTAAAATGTGCTTCGGGAAAATTATTATTAAGTTGAATGGCTTTTTTATAAAAATGTATAGCCTCTTCAACTTTATTTTCAGAAAAGAGGATTGCTCCAAGGTTAAAATTCATTTCAGGAATATTTGGGTTTAATTTTAAGGCATCCTTATAAGCCTTAGAAGCATCTTTAAGTAAACCTTTTCTTTCATAACTGACTCCTAATAGATTTAATAAAATAATTTCTTCAGGATATTCTTTGACTAAAACATTTGCCTTTTTAATAACGTCATCATCTAAACCTCTTTGGTGTAAACCCATTAAGTTTTGTATTTCTATTTGAGAAATTTTTTTCATTTTTTACTTTGAATTTTATTTATGCATTAGAATTTTTAATTCTTCTATTATAAAACAGCTCTGGCTAATTTCTTTGAAAATACCCTTCAAAATAACAAATTCTATAAAATTTAAATATCAGGAACCTTAGGTCAATGATAAAATATTGCCTTTAAATAATAATTAGGAAACAAAATGCCCACTTATACAACAATTGAATTTATTGGAGCCATTTTATTTCTTATTGCAATTGTTCACACCTTTTCAACAAAGTACTTTGAACATCTAGCGCATGTTCACAAACGATTTTCGGGTATTCTTCACCTTCTAGGAGAGGTTGAGGTTGTTTTTGGATTTTGGGCAATGGTACTGGTGTTGTTTATTTTTAGTATTGAAGGAGGTACCACGGCTGTAAATTACGTCGATACACGAAATTTTACTGAGCCAATGTTTGTTTTTGTAATCATGGTGATTGCTGCAACTCGGCCTATTCTTGAGTTATCAAAAAAAATTGTTTTACTTTTATCAAGCCTTATTCCCTTTAAAAAAGAATTTGTCAT
>JABBAU010000017.1 GCA_018607785.1 Methylobacillus sp. | reverse complement strand
CAGACGCGATGAATTTAGATGTGAAAAGATCTTAGAAGACCGCATGATGAAAAATGAAAAAATTGAGCCACTTTATTTCCACGAATTAGTAGAAGTCACTGGGACTGATATGCCGCTCGGAGTTGAGGGCATTAAAGTGAAACATACCAAAACAGGTGAAATCACAGAGCTACCATGCAAGGGTGTCTTCGTTGCTATTGGTCACGCACCAGCAAATGAATTGGTCAAAGACCAACTCGAAATGCACATGGGTGGGTATGTGGTCACAAAGCCTGACAGCACTTCCACAAGTATTCCAGGTGTATTTGCTGCAGGCGACTTAACTGACCATATTTATCGTCAGGCAGTTACATCTGCTGGGATGGGTTGCATGGCTGCTCTTGAGGCGGAACGCTTCTTAGCGGAAGAAGATTAAAAATATTTGTTTGTTATTTCGATATTATCTACAAGACTTATAGCAGTATTAATTCGGTTTTGTAGAATACCAAAATCATCATCATTAAGATTTTCTTGTAAAACTTTAACATGACAATCAAACAGTTCTAATTCAAATAAATCATCTGTTTTCAAGGGTATGATAAAGCTGTCATCAACCATATCCTCAAAAACACCGCATTCATTTTTTGATATTGAAAATGCCTCTGGAAAGTTAGGAAAACTTCCCTCCTCTATTTGAAAAGCAATTTTAATATTATGTGAAACTTCGTCAGTTTTCTTTACCTTCAGACCTATCCATGTGGTTCCAAAATTATTTGCACTTGTCGTATATGAAATATCACCATCAAAGAATTTTTCATCAATTGAATCAAAGTTCAAAGAAAAATCATTTTTATTAATCTTATTGATTTCATTATGCCTCTTTAATTGAAAAGATTTATTTTTTTCATCAAAAGCATAATTCATACTCTGAATGAATTCTTGCTTTTTACGCTCTTCTTTTATCAAATGCACTTCTGGAAGATCTAAGTTTTCTAGTAGACTTATAGCAGTTTTAATTCTGTCTCTTATTATATCAAAATCATTCATGTTAAGGTTTTCTTGTAAAACTTTAATTTGGCAATCGAACAACACTAATTCATTTAAATCATCTGTTTTTAAAGGTATTATAAAACTATCATCGGACATACCTTTAAAAACACCACATACATTTTTAGAAATAGAAAATGCTTCTGCAAAGTTAGGAAAACTTCCCTCCTCTATTTGAAAAGCAATTTTAATATTCAATGATTTTTCATTAGTTCCCATTACCTTAAGATCAATCCATGTGGCTCCAAAATTATTTCTATTAGTGGAATATGCAATGTCACCATTAAATAATTTTTCATCATCTCTTTTGATACTTAGGGAGAAATCACTTTTATAAATTTTAAAAATTTCATCATGTCTACTTAACTGAAATGATTTATCTTTATTATCAAAAATATAATCTCCGCTATTAATAAATTCTTGCTTTTTACGCTCTTCTTCTTTTACCTTCAGCAACCGCTTTTCTTCATTAAGCTTTTCTTCGAGATTTAATTTTACTCTTTTCTCTTTCCAAATACTATTAGGCTCAGACATTACATTTGCGTTGTAGATTTCGAATGCGGTTACAGTATGATAATTTCCTATAAATGGATCCGTTTCAATCTCACGAAGTGTATTTTCATCTATCCACTCAGGATGTTTTTCGGAAACAAACCTTATACTCCAATTGATAAAACGACCAGTTCTAGGTTGCCAACCAAAATCAATTGACCCAAATTCTTCAATTAAAAACTCATTATGAGTTTTATATGGCTTCTCACCACAACTCGATGCGCCAATACCTTTTATTGCTATGTGATTAGATATTGTAATATCATCATATTGCTTGAAAAGCATTTCATATGCCTGAAACATTGTTTTACCATGTCTCGTTTCGTAATCCAATAAATTAAAGCCTGCCAGTTTAAGCATCTCAACATTCAAAGAAAATAATCGACTGGTATCCCACGTATACCCAAGAGCTCTGCAACCTTTTGCTGATAGAGGAACAAAAAAACCCTCATCATTTGTCATGCTCAGCGCGTAATCAAGGTCCCACAAACCTTTCTTCCAAAGGGCTTCATCTTGTGTGACAATTGCAAGTGCCAATTCACCAGCAGCAAACCTAAGTCGGACTGATCCACAGTTATTTGGCATATGAACACGTTTGTTTAAACTCATAGGGCTTGTTATTGGGCACAATGATGTTCTTCGATCACCATCTAGATTAAAGCGCTCATGAAATGCTTTTTTCTTGAAGTAATTTTCAATAATATTTCGCTGTTTTTTAGTATAATTAAATGCCTCATAATTCACTGCATAATACATGTAGAAAGTCGCAATAACGCCGCCCAAGTGATAAAAAGTTGGATTATTGTCTTTCCCAGCTGATCGTCTGTAAACCCAGTGATCTTTTTCTGATGTGGCCATTTCTAAAAATAGCTTTTGATACATTTCAAATGAGGCATTAAAATTAAGCACTCCAAATGTGAGAAATGCATGCTGACATCTTGTAAAATCAGAATCTGATCTTCCCTTAAATTTTATATTTGGTGAGGTGGGAATTAAAAAATTTGCTAAGGTATCATAGCAATATTTTTTATTCAAAATCTGTCCACTGCTTCCCTTTCTTTCCCAAAGATTTTCCCAGTTAGAATAATTATTTACGTAATGTTGCACCCTGTAATCTCGAAATCTCTGATAATCTTTTATCACAAGATTACTTTTCGGTAATGGTACCCTGAGGAGCTCACTTTTTTCGACGTGGTCATCCATCATTTTCAAAGCTTCAAAAGAAAAATTTGGATTTTTTGAAGCTTTGCTTAATGACATAATTTCATTTGCACTTAGTTGACCGTCAAATTTCTTATTTTGGGCAGCATAAAAATTCTCTAAGGCAAATTTAGTTTTAGATCCGTAACTTCCATCAATTGGGCCAGGTGTATATCCAAGTTTAGTTAGGAGCTCTTGAGCAATTTGAACATCATTTGCTGCTAATGGTTTTATAAAAAAACTAA
>JABBAU010000036.1 GCA_018607785.1 Methylobacillus sp. | reverse complement strand
GTTGATTTTCAAGTCAAGATTGATATTTTAGAATTCAATATTGATCAGACTGGACAAAGTAGACTAGTGGCACAATGGTCTATTAAGTCAAAAGACAAAACACTTTTGAATAAGCGATCAAGTTTCACCGCAGAGGCTTCATCAACTGATATTGATAAAATGGTTGAGGCACAAAGTGAATGTTTGACAAAACTTGGACAAGAAATAGCAGTAAATCTCAAACCACTTCTAAAGTAATCATTAGCTTTGGAACAGGTTCGCATCTCAAAAATATTATCAGAACTCGGGCTTTGCTCAAGAAGAGAAGCTGATGAATATATCAAACAAGGCCTTGTTCTTTTGGATGGCAATGTAGTAAATGAGCTTGGAACAAAAGCATGTCGATCCCAAAAAATCGAGTTAAATAAAAAAGCTAAAACCAAGCAAGCAAAAAAATTAACTATTCTTCTCAATAAGCCAGTAGGATATATTTCACATCTTGATGATGATAAAGAATTTAAACCTGCCTCAGATTTAATCAATCCAGATAATTATTTTTCTAATGAATTAAATAATCGTAGTCCTTTATTTAATAAAGAGGGTCTAGCACCTGCAGGTCGTTTAGATATTGATTCAACTGGACTTCTCATACTGACTCAGGATGGCACAATGGCAAAAAAAATTATTGGTGAGAATGTAGTTGTTGAAAAAGAATATCTAGTGAAGGTGCAGGGTGATTTAACTGATGAAAATTTAAAACTTCTAAACCATGGGCTCACATTAGATGGATACAAGCTAAAGCCTGCAAAGGTGAGTTGGCAGAACGAAAATCAATTAAAATTTATATTGATTGAAGGTAGAAATCGTCAAATAAGGAAAATGTGTGCAATGGTAAATCTAAAAGTGGTTACTTTAAAAAGAGTCCGTATTGGTAATATTCGTTTGGGAAACATACCATTAGGGCAGTGGTGTTTTTTAAATAATACAATCGTCTAATTTCTGACTCTTTTCCTTCTCGCATCATTGCCACCATAATGTCCAGGTTGCTTGATGGTTCTTAAAAATGTTTCAAATACATTGTATTCTTCTACTTCATACTTTTCTTTGATATCCTCGTCCGGTATATCGTTTGAAACAATAACGTCGTCGCCAAATTCCCAATTGGCTGGTGTGGATACATTAAGCTCATCAGATATTTGAAGCGCTTCAAGTGTTCTTACAATCTCATTAAAGTTACGGCCAATATTTTTTGGATAAGTCAGCATGGCTTGAATATTTTTTTTAGGATCAATTATAAAGACTGCTCTGATGGTTGATTTTTCTTCGCCCCCGAAGGAGCCTGCATTTGGTAAAGCTTTGGGATGATACATACCATAAAGAGTAGCAACTTCTAAGTTTGGATCTGAAATGATAGGAAAATTAACGTCTGTATCACCATCAATACCGAGAAGCAGATTCTTTAAATCGTCCGTTGTCGTTGTTTTATTTTTATAATTATTGATTACCTCAACCCATTCGAGGTGATCTTCGACTGAATCAGCACTTAGTGTCAGTATTTTTGTGTTTCTTTTTTTCAATAGGGGTTGTAATTTTGCAGCTTCGGCGAGTTCTGTTGTGCATACAGGTGTGAAGTCGCCAGGATGAGATAAAAGGATTACCCACTGGCTTTGACTCCAGTTGTAGAAGTCTAATTCTCCCTGAGTCGTATCAGCCCTAAAATTAGGGGCTTTGTCACCAATTTGAAGAGCGTAAGCCTGAAGGGGTAGAGCTAGCCAGAAAATAACTAATGTTTTTGCGATTAGTTTAGTATGAAATCCCATAGTTAATCTTGAAGTTCATCTCTAATTGTTGCGAAAGCTTTAATCGCCTTATCTAAATCTTCTTTGGTATGTGCGGCAGAAATTTGCGTTCTAATTCTAGCTTTCTCTTTTGGGACAACTGGATAAAAGAATCCAATTGCATAAATTCCATGTTCTAGTAGTTTTTGACTCATGGTTTGTGCCAGATTTGCATCACCCAGCATGACAGGAACGATAGGATGGTCTCCATCGTCAACAGCAAAACCAGCTTGTTGCATGCCTTTTCTAAAATAATGCGTATTCTCCTCTAGGGTATCTCTTAATTGGGTTGAAGATTGTAAAATCTCTATAGCTTTTAGAGTCCCTGCACAAATTGATGGGGCTAAAGTGTTTGAAAAAAGATAGGGTCTAGAACGTTGCCTTAACATATCAATAATTTCTTTTCGACCTGAGGTAAAGCCTCCAGAAGCTCCACCTAAAGCTTTACCGAACGTGCTGGTAATGATATCAACTCGATCAATAACATCACAGTATTCATGAACACCTTTACCCGTTTTACCCATAAAACCAGTTGCATGACAATCATCATGGTGAACCATCGCATCAAATTCATCCGCAAGATCACATATTTTATCTAGTTGAGCAATTGTTCCATCCATAGAAAAGACGCCATCTGTTGTAATTAGTATTCTTCGAGCACCTTTCTCTTTAGCTTCAATGAGTTTTGACCTGAGGTCATTCATATCATTGTTTTTATAACGATATCTCTGCGCTTTTGATAGACGGACACCATCAATGATAGACGCATGGTTAAGTTCATCAGATATAACAGCATCTTCTGCAGTTAAAATTGTTTCAAATAACCCACCATTTGCATCAAAACAGGCTGCATACAAAATAGTTTCTTCCATTCCTAGAAATTCACTGACTTTTTTTTCTAATGTCTTATGGATTGTCTGGGTGCCACAAATGAATCTGACCGAAGCAAGTCCATACCCCCAGCTATCATAGCTATCTTTAGCAGCTTGAATAATCCTTTTATCATTGGCTAGACCTAAGTAATTATTAGCACACATATTGGTTACATGCTGGCCGTCTTCTAGGGAGATTTGGTTTGTTTGATTAGAGCTAATATTTCTTTCAGTTTTCCATAAACCTGCTGACTTTATTTCTTCTAAATCGCTAGCTAAACCTTGCCTTACTTTGTCAAAACTCATTCTATTCCTTGTGTTATTAAATTATTAGTTAGTCCAGTCAAGAATCACTTTGCCAGATTGCCCTGATCGCATGACATCAAATCCTTCTTGGAAGTCTTTATATGAA
>JABBAU010000053.1 GCA_018607785.1 Methylobacillus sp. | reverse complement strand
GAGGCACAAATAGTTACCGCAAAGGAAAATATCTTAGCACGTGCCTCTTTTATTCGAGATTTAAAGGGGAGTGACAGTTTGCATTGGGGTGATGGTGAGCTTCTTATTTCAATGGAGGATGGCCAAGTCTATGCCACACTTGATGGCGAAATAGCACCTGGACCTGATTACAAGATTTATCTGACACCAAAGTTTGTTGAAGATGAAGATTCTTTTATAGCAATTAAGCAAGATAGCCATAAAGTTGGGGATATAACCGGCTTTAAGAATTTTCGGACTATTTTGACTGTGTCAAATGAGTTGAATAATTATGCAGCAGTGGTTATTTGGTGCGAGGTGTTTAAGGAGTTTATTACAGCGGGAAGAGTACAACGGGTTGAATTGAGCAGCTAATGAAACTTATATTACTCACAATATCAATGATCTCCGTTAGCTGTGGCAGTGAAGTTATGGCTGAGGTTCAAATGATATGCAACAATAACGAGTGTTACTTAATTACCTGAGGAGATATGTTGTGGAAGATAAGCGTTGTTGTGGGAGCGGTACTTGTATAATAAATGCTGAAGGATTTTGTTGGTGCGGACAAAGATGGGATGGAGAAAAAATGATTTCACCAAATGCAGACATTAAAAATACCGAAGAAGTTGTTAAAAAAAATTAATCAATGATTTATATGGCAGCCTTCGTTATATTGATTGTCATATTTATTTTGATATGCGCCCTCGCTTTCTATAGTAACAAATCAAATAAGAAAAAATTAAAGGATTGATATTAAACTTAAGAAACTACTGCTAGTGTTGGCTTTTGTTTTGATAATCTTAGGCGTAGTCCCATGGCTTATTCCTACCTAATTAAAGGTAGGAACTTTGCACACTTTATTAAATTACTTTGGCTATAACAGTAAAAAACTTATTCTACTCTTCCAACTAATACCTAACTATGTTTCGACTATAAAAATGCTCTTATAATTCTATTAGCACCCAGAGCCCATACAGTCCACATAACCATTGTCCATGGAGCATCACCTAGCAACCCACCAAAACCACCTGTTTGTAATGCAAAACCAAATAATATAAGAATAATTGCGTTAGTATTTACTTCATTTGTAAGATTTTTCATAACTTCCTCCCGTAAGTGAATTCAAACAATAACTTTATTTACATTCTTCTGTCTACTTGAGATTTAACCTTATAATCTAGACCTAATACAAATTAATTACTCGGACAACTTGGTAAGTCGACACATGTATAATTCCTAGTCCCCGCAAAAGTTGAACAATTGCTTCCACCCGTAGAACAGTTCATCCAACTCCCATTACTGCTTTGTGTACACGAAAGTCGATTTACCCCCGATTTTGTGGAGTGCGCTGGATAGCCTTGATTTTTCCCATAACATCTTGCCTGAGACCATCCGCCAGATATTGTTCCCCCCTTAACAAGCTTTGTTGTAATACCATTAGGCTGGAAGAACGAGTGTCCACCGGTGCCATTAGTCTCTGATTTGTTTGCTAACCTTCCACCTTTATTGATGCATGAATCGTATGCCATTCCGTAATCATATCTTGATTGATAATTGGCGCTGTTTGAAATAGTAAAATGTTTTGTGCCATTCACTGCATCTGATATTGCTGCAGTTACCCCGATAGGAATAGTTACAGTTTTAATTAAATGGTCACTGTAGTTTGGAGCCAATTTCATCTGAACTTGAAGATTAACGGTTCCAGTACTGGCTGTATTTCCAGGGATATCAACTGCATAAGCGGCCGGGCCACCCCCGGTATTGACACCACCAGTAGTTGAAAGAAGAGTCCAATCGGAGGGTTTGTTAGCAACATAACAGCGCCACGCACTGTAACCACACATAGATGGAAGAGCAATTTCTTGTGAGACGGTAGCGCTACATCCTGAGGATGCTGTCTCGGTTGGTTGCGTAGCAGCAACTGATGATGCGGTAGATGTCGCATCTTCGACAATCACACATTGAGCAAACGCTTCCGTTTGCGCACCAGTGGCTGATGCACCCCCAGCCAACGTACAAGCTGTTGAGCTCTTGTTAGTATTAAAAACAGTAAGGCAATTTGAAGTGCCATCACTACCACAACCCGAGCCACTTAATGCTGAAACAAAACCTGAAGAAACACCTGCATCCGTTAGATTACTTGCGGTAACAGGGTCAGAGCTTAAAATAATGCTAGCGGTACCAACAACAACGGTGATGTTGTAAATATGGTTAACAGTATTTACCCCATCTGAAACTGAATACGCAACGCTAATTGGACCTGATGAATCAGGAGTTCCACTTATTGTATTATTACTTATTGAAGCCCAGGAAGGTGTATCGACATTTGTTGCAAAAGATAGGCTTTGTGCTTCAGGATCAGATGCGGTTCCCGCCAAGTTACACGACCATACAACACCCGTTGATGGGCTAGGACAGGCAGAGGGATCTGAAACTGTAGGATTTTGATTGGGAGCTGTGGTTAAATTTATAATCCTAGACAGAGCGTCACTCACTCCGTCATCAAAAGAAACTTCTACGGAAAAATCACCAGTTTGAGTTCCGGCTAAAACACACGCATTACTAAGAGTAACACCTGCAGGTAAAGAAACTCCTGTGCAACTGACCGTATCGGAGCCACTTGCTGGTAATGTACAAGAGAAGGCAAGGCCGGCTGTAATTGAACAAGCAGCATTTGCAGCACTATCAGAAGGAACCGATAAGCCAGTTTGCCAATTGGCATCACTTCCAACATTACTAGTCATACTATCGTCAATGGTGCCAGCATTAATAAATGCAGGAAGTCCGAAAAGGACTATGATAGTTAATTTGAAAATACTTATAATTTTCTTGCTTAATGGTTTAATCACAACACCCCCCTTAATTGGTAAACAATTCGTATTAAGAATATTTTTTTCTTAGTATCAATCTGATATATAATATACACCTATGGTTAATAAATATGAATAAGTTATAAATTTAAGTCATATTAAATTAAAAAATATGCCATCAACAAATACACATTACAGAACGGGTTTTTCACTCATTGAATTGCTTGTTGTTGTTGCGATTATGGGTATTCTCGCTGCCGTTGGAACGATTGGCTATCAAAATTATATTGATGGATCGAGGCAGGCTTCTACATCTGAGGAACGAGAAAGACGAGCAGATAGAGTAAACAATGACATTGTTGCGCATATGTCAGGTGTTATAACTCCTTTTAATAGCTGTTTTGATATGATAAGTAGTCAAGTTACTGAATACAATTCTGGTAACTCACGAAATCCTTATGGGGGAACTGCAGCAATTTTTGTTAATGGGCATACCGCCCCTCGCAATGCTACAAATACAATTGATTTAGATGCTGGGCAACAGCTTTTAATGTGCAGTCAGCCATGTGTTGCTCCTGAAGCAGCTGAAATTCGGCTCTGCAGTTGCACCCTTGCAGATGGTTGCGTAACCTCAATTGGATCAGCTTTGACAATTCCTTGCCCAACTCCCGCAGCAGTTTCATCATGTTAATAAATAATAATTAGCCTTGGCTTAAACTGCATTTATGAAAAATATATTATTACTTTTTTTCTTAATTCCTAATCTAGTTTTTTCTAAAAGCATAATTCATGAAATGAAAGGTGAAGTTTTTTTTAATGGTATTCAGGCAACAAAGTCTTCAACTCTAAATAATGGAGATAAAATAGAAACAAAAGATGGCTTAATTACTTTTCTATTTGGAGAGGAAATTTACAAATTAAGGCCTAACACAATATTTATTTTGCCAGCCAATAAAAAAAATAGCCCATCAACACTAATAAAAGGCGCCATTCTAGGAGCATTCAAAAAAGGAGGCAAGAGGAAGATGATAATTCAGTCTACGGCCACTTTAACGATAAGAGGTACCGGTGTTTATGCTAAAAACGTAGAGGGAGAGCAAAAAAGATATTGTTTGTGTTATGGAGCATCCGATTTAGAAACACACGATCACTCCCATTCAGTTGATACCGAAAGCAAATACCATAAAGAATTTATTATTACAGATTCAGGTGAAATTAGAGAATGGAATGCTAGTGAATTTGAGCTGAATCATTACAGCTTTGAAAATATTGAATTAGAAAAAGAATTAGGTAATGATTCGCCATTCGTGAGTACCTATAGAAATACTGTCGGTTTTCTTGAATCTAGAGCATGCCGAGCTATTCGATCAGACTTCATTCAATCATCTGATAATTTGTCATCACTCTTCAAAACTTCTGAAAAGTATTGTGGTTACAATTAAATTTGATGGAAATTTGACACATAGCTAACGCAAAAATAAAGCAATTTTTTCTACGGCATTTTATTAGATTGCCTGTGTGGTTTATTACTCCAATTGCCTTATGGTTTATCGCCTCAGCAAATATTTTTGAATTCTCCGATAAAAGTCGTGATCTTACACTAGACTTTCTAACCAATAAATTTCCATATGAAAGTATTTTTGAAAGCTATTCTAACCAAATGCTATTTATTGATATTGATGACGCCAGTCTAAACGCCATAGGTCAATGGCCATGGCCCCGACAAACGATATCAGAAATTTTCCAAAAAATTAGCAAGCAGAAACCTTTAGTGATGGGTGTAGATATTATTTTTGCTGAGAAAGATCGTTACGCTTCAGTTAATTTAGCTAAGTTTTTTGATCTTAATATGGATGACTTGGAAAATTTAGGTGTAAAAGATGGCGATAAATTTTTAGCTGATGTCCTTAAAAATAATCCTTATGTGCTTGCGACATCAGCTCTTGATGCTAATCAAATTGTGTCTAACGAACAACAAGCAAATGTCTCAGGGAAGGTTGTTACCATTGGCTCCGCGAGTGATAATATTTATTCTGCCGAAAAACTTCTTACGCCTATAAGAGAGTATGAAATTAGCCAAGGCTTCGGTTTTGTTAACACAATTAAAAATGATGGGGTAATTAGAAGGACACCACTTATTCTTGATATTGATTCTGAAATTTTTCCTGCGCTTAATTTAGAGATGATTCGTGTCGCCCAAAAAGCAAATAACCATGTTTTAAAGATTAATGATGTTGGCGATAATCTCTTAATTAAGTCTGGAGATATTATTGCGCAAACTGACCTTGATGGCACCTTTATTTTACATCACGGAGATACGAATCGATTTCCACGTGTTTCTGTTTTAGATGTTATGAGAGGCAATGTTAATTTAAAAGATAAAATTCTTATCATCGGTTCATCAGCTTCAGGTCTCGGCGACTTCCATTCTTCAAATATTGCTGACAATATCCCTGGCCCATTATTTCATTTACAGGTGATTGATCAAATCCTCGGGCAAAGATTTATTAATTACCACCCAGTCTACGATCAGGTTGTTTATTTTTTAACATTTTTATTCAGTATCCTGATCTGCTTAATGGTGTTGAGACTTCCAATTTATGCGGTTTTATTATTAATACCCGTATCTATTTTACCCTTATATTATTTGGCAAAATATAGCTTTTTAGGTTTTGGGGTGATAGTAAATATGCCGATTGCAATTACTATATTTATATTATCTGGCGCTTCCACTTTTATAATTAAAGCGTTTATTCAAAATATAGAAAAAAAGAAAATTCAAAATTCTTTTTTACAATATGTTCCTGAAAATATTGTAAAAAATATTAATAAAGAATCAGATGTTCCTTCGTTAGGAGGACAGGAAATTGATGGCACTGTCTTTTTTCTTGATATTCGCGGTTTCACTGCTATTACTGAAACCTTAAAGCATCAACCTCATTTATTAACTAAAGTGATTAGTTACATTATGAGTAAGGTTACTGAAATACTTATTAAACATGAAGCTACTATCGATAAATATATTGGCGATGCTGTGATGGCTTTTTGGAATGCTCCCGTAACTGTTAAAGACCATCAATTAAAGGCTTATAAAGCAGCTAAAGCAATAAAGTTAGCGTTACCAGAAATTAATCAAGGAGTTCAAAAGCTTCTTCCAGAGGGACAATTCAAAAAAATTACTATTAATTTTGGTATTGGAGTTAGCACGGGTAAATTAATTGTTGGCAATATGGGTTCTGAATTTAGATTCAACTATTCTGTAATGGGAGATATTGTAAATATTGCTGCAAGGCTTGAACAAAAGACCAAAGAGCTCAAAAAAATTATTTTAGTGGGTGCTGCTGATATTAATGATAAAACTATTCGCCGATATAAAAAAGCAGGTATCAATTTAACCTTCATAAATAATATTGCTGTAAGGGGTAAAAAAGAAAAAATTCCGGTGTATGAGATTACGTAAAAGATTCTATTTTTCAGGATTTTCTTTGATGGAAATTCTTGTAGCTATTGGTATTTTAGGGATAGCTGCAACAGCGGCATATCAATCTTTCTATTCAATTGAAAAAATCCAATATCAAGCAATACAAGCGACACAAAATATTGACAAACCAGTAGCAGCTTTTAATCAATTTTTTGTCCAATACAATCAGGATGAAGAAAATTCAACTGCCATCGAAGTATTAGATTTAACTCCAAATATCGACGCGTTTATCAATACTAATCGATATAGGCTAGACCGAGTCAGGGTGTTATTTGATCCAAACGAAACATCGCTAGGCCTGAATGCTAACCCTGAGGATTTAACAGCAGATCTTACGCCAACCTATACTTTTTCTGATGGTATTATTGCTGCAGGTTTTGGTCAAACTGTTGACTTCGACGATCCAACTTCATTTATTCATCAAGATTATATCGCTTCAGGAACAGTAACGCTCCCCACGAAAGCAAGCCTCGGGGTGTTTGATGAAAGTAGCCCAACACAGACTAAGCAACTTTTTCAAATGGGAGGGGTGAGAGGAACGTGGATTGGTATTGCATATATTAATGGTGATTATTTTCTTCGTATGCGGGCTGGAGGAAGCACTATTAGCGAAAATGATAATTCCAGTAGCCAAGATAGAGCTATACGCAGTATCGATATAGATGATATTCCAGAGTTCGATGGTAATCAGCATGAGATAACTTGGGATATAGATACCGGTGATGCTTTGACTGACTCCCCAGGGCGTATCCGACTTTGGGTTGATAACCGTAAAATAATAGACGTTAGCAGCACTTGTGACTTAACTGACATATTAAGACAATGCCAACTCGGGCCTTTAGATGAACTCCCGGCTTGGGCAGATGGCAATCAAGGCGCATGGGGAACGGGTGTGGATTCCAATATTCCAGGCGGTGATGTCGTGTATTCTGGCCCACAACAATTTCAGAACACCAACCCATGGCCATCAAGCGCTGGAACGTTAAATGTATACCGAGACCAATTAATTGATGAGTCAGTAGTACCGAGCGTAAATGAGCCATTTATTACTTTACCGCTTACCAACCTAGTTTTATCAGATAACGAGGCCATCTATTATCGTGTGCTAGCCATACCGGATGAAACTTGTAAGTTTACTGGAGGCACTAATTACGCATACACATTCGATTGTTTTGACGACGATGATTACACTTTGTTAAAAGAGGACTTCGATAACCTGATGAATGATGACAACATACCATTTTTTGATATTGGGATGCTTGACGGATCATTATGCAGAGTTGTAGGCTATGACAATTCTACTGAGGTCCTGACTTTAGATTCAGCCTCAAATTGCCCAGCAAGTGCGTCAGACACCGATCCTACTGCATCTCCTACAGTTTATTTTTTACCTCCTCGTCTGGTTTTTTATTCCTCAGATTTTACATTGCAATTTGTTCAATCTGTGATGGATAGTTTTGCTAACCCTGTTAATAAATTTAGTGACAACATTACGGTTAGAGAACCTACAAGTTTTTAATTAATATCTTTTAACGTTAGTAACAATCCCTCTGCCATCATCAGTCAAACCATAACGTAATTGTGATGAAAAAGTTGCAGTCGCTGCTGTTTCATTTTGCTTTGACCAAGCGCAACTCATCACCCTAAAGGTGAAAGGAAAGTTTGCATTGTTAATGTTATTGGGATTATTATTATCCATCACGGTGAAATATCTCAGAAAGTGTGAGCCATGATCATAGCGTGGCGACATGCGGGTGCTCGACTTTAAAAAAGGATCATCAAGAATAGCTGAGTTACTCCCTGCAGTCGGAACAGAAATAGATAGTCCATTAATATCATTTTGTATGTTTTGTTGAATTTCAGCTTTAGTCAAAGCTCTGGACCATACGCGTGCGTTATGAAAATAACCTTGAGTAAATGAATCTTGCTCCCAATTACTCCTACCTAGGAAATTGGATGTATAGGGCACACCCCTATTTGGCCTAGTATTTATTGATGTATCAGCTCCCCAATTAGTCCATCCCTGGGAATCAAGTGCAGTAGGTAAAATTTTCTTTCCTTCGGCATCAGTTGGATTAGCTATTTCTCGATATATAGTTGTACCAGAATTACATCTTGAATGAAGGGTTGTTAATGCTGTATCAGATGTATCAGGACCATCAGAGGCTACCCATTCATCATTAATTCCTACATTCATTGAGTCATTATTACAAGTAAGGCCTATTCGTATCATATCTTTTTTCACTGTAAGAAAAGTATGAACCCAGATTCGAGCGGGAAAAAGAATACCATTAGTAAGCCCCCCAACTTTTGTTTTATTATTGTCATCATTTGGGCAATCACAATTAGCCTGACCGGTAGGTTGAAAATAGTGCGCAGTTAATCTTTCACTGCCCGATTGCCACGCAAGAAGAATATTAGAGTTTCCACGATTATGTGTTGGCGTTGGATTGCCTATATCAAATATTCTTGGCCAATGCGCATTGCTTAAATAATCATCTGCCTCAATAAACACCCATGATTCAAGAGTAAAACCTTCGTCTCCAGGGTTGAGTTCAGTATCTTCAAATACACCCAAGTTAATTGACTGAAGCAATGCTTGACCCCTAGCAATATTTCCACCACCAGGATTGTCACTGCCAGAAATATAAAAAGTAGTAGCCAGATTTCTTATAAGATTTGCAGGCCATGAATCTTGCCCATCGTAACTTCCCGATAAACCGCATCGGTTTGCATCAGACTCTTCCTCTGTAAAGCTTGCTGGCGGGTTGGTTACAGCTGGAAGCTCTGACCAATTAGCAAAAGGCTCAGTTGACATAGATGCCACAGTGGGGAGCATAGTATTACTAACATCGCAGTCTCCGGTTCCGCCGATACGCGGAAGAAAATTACAAATTATAGCGCTAGTGGAATTGGTTGACTCGGATGATAAATTTCTTAGTAATAAAGTGATATTTTCTAAACCTGTTCTTGCCAAACTCTCAGCTTTTAATCTATTACTCTCTTTGTATTGGCTGTTTGATATGAAATCGGACCGTGTGATTAAGCTGGTTGTAATAATGCTTATGATAAAAACTACCATCATTGCGGCTGGAAGCATGTAGCCGGACTTAAATTGATTATTAGAAGTTTGCATCGGTACAAGACTGAGATAATCGATGCAAATTCAACACAAAGCTTCCTTGGTTAGTACCGAGGCTTTGATCATGCTGAAGAATATCTGCATTGTTAGACATCAGGATTGTTATTAGGCGCTTTGACTCAATTTCGGAGTTTGGATCGATAATGATTGGAGGTGTGCAACCATCACCTGAATTACATTGAGGAACATATTCAATCTCATTTAAAATATTTCCCCATTGTGAGCCAGTGCGAGCAGCCCCTGCATCGAGATGAAGAAAACCTGAAACATTATCATCTGCGCCGATGTTATGCGTTGTAACTGGGCACTTAGTTCCTGATGAACCTTCATGGCAAAACAAACAGTTAACAGTTATGCCATCAATGACTATCGAGTTGTTTCCCGAGCAATCAACATCGGAGAGGGAAAGCCTATCCTGATCATCATCGTAATTACTGGCAATTATAATAAACCCATACCGATAGTCCGTTGGCAGATTGGCAAACCAACTTTGATTTGTGCTAGCGATACGGCATCCAATCTCCTCTACTTTATTATATTTTATAACGGTTTGTGAGCTATTAATATTTAGATCAAGATTGCTATTACTCAAACCCAATCCAAGTAAATTACCTCTAGGTTTAAAATTAAACTGTACGGTTGCGTTGTTGGTTAGAAACCATGGTCTTGTGGTGTCTGTTTTTACATAAATAAGATCAGAAAAGCGGATCATACTGCCAGGACTGTTTTCATCGCAGCTGATATTTTCACCATGATATATCCCGTGCGCGCCGTTGGCATTTGAATACGCTAGCCAGAGTGATTGCGGAAAAAAAGATTCATTAACGACTTCATTAAAATCGATACACCTACCATTTGAATTATCAAAAGTTAAGCCATCACTTGTGAAAGTTACCGCAATACCTGGAACATAAACAACAGGATTAGCCTCAGATTTAGCGAGTAATTTTTGAACTCTTTGAAGGGACATATTTTTTTCAAGCACAATATTTTGAAGCTCATTGATATTGTGTTCCTTTGTGATTAAGGCCCCCATGATGCTCCATATAAAAAGACCTACAACTCCAGCAAGTCCAGCGTATACAATGAGTTCGACAAGGGAAAATCCATCTTTAAAAGGGTTTTGTGTTATATTCAAAAAAATTTATTTATTCGTTTATGCATATATTCCATCAAAGTATACTGTTTTTTCTTGGTGCTTCAATAGCCAGTTTTTTGTATGCTACCTCTTTAAGAATGGCGGCTAATGGTGAATCTATAATGACTCGCTCGAGGTGCCGAAGTTGTAATAAAAATTTGTCTTTTTTTCAGTTGGTGCCGGTACTTTCATGGATATTTCAATTAGGCAGATGTGGTTGCAAAAAGAAGATTCTAATTTCTCCTTGTTACTTTTTAAGTGAATTTCTTTTAGGGGGCATATTTATTTACATAGGCCAGTTTTTTGGCATGTCAACTATATTGTTACCATGGCTTATATTTACTTCTATCTTATTTTTTCTTTTTCTAACAGATTTTATGTTTCAGCTGCTCCATCTTCCGACCATGATTACTGGGATCTTGTTAGGCTTAATTTTTAGCATTCAACAGACTCTTTTTTTTGAGAGTTTCGTTGGTATGGTGGTTGGATATTTCATTATTTTTATACCCAATTTAATTTTTATGAAGATAAAAAATAAAAAAGGTTTTGGTGATGGCGATAGTTATTTAATGGCACTTATCGGGTCCTGGCTTGGCCCAGTAATCACAATACAATCCTTAGTTCTAGCCTCATGGGTTGGTGTGGGCATCGTTGGTGTTTATTATTTATTTTCAAAAAAAATTATACAGAAATTACCTTTAGGTACATTGGTGATAGGAAGCTTAATGCCATTGCATTTTTTTTATTATCACTAATAAATATTTAAGTAATTTAATGTATTATTGTTATATGCTTAAACACAATAATATTTCCATGAAGAAATGTTTGCTTTTAAGCATTATTTTATCTTTCTCCCTTCTTTCAATTTCCTGTAAGAGTAATATCGACCTTCAAAAAGATGAAGCGCAAGAAGTTATGGATGATTATGTCGAACGCGCTAATACTTTTAATGAACAGTTTGAGTATGACGAAAAGCCAATAAGGCCAAGGAGGGAGTTGCTTCAATTCACCTATGGACCAGAAAGTTTAGATAATAATGCCTTTCTTGAATATTTGGTTCTATCTAATGCCCAACTACCTAATAACGTAATTTCAGATTTATTAGAAAAAGAGAGTGAGTACGAGAATGAAGACTTATCTAACAATTTAGGACTGATTAGGGAGGAGATAGAAAACTATAAAGACGTAATTAAAGTTTACAAAACATTCACACAACAAAAGACAATTGTAAATTTATACAATTCAAATCTTCAAAGTACGTTGAGGTCAATAATTAAATCTCCGGGTCTGCAGATAATATCAGATGAATTATATGTGAGTGGCCAATACAATGATTCTCTTTATGCAATTATAAAATCTATTTCACAAACAAATAATCTTTATGTTTATTTCTCAAGCGATTACAAAACACTATATTTGACAAGAAATTTTCCAGTTAATGAAGGTATGCATATAGTAGATTGGAGTTTTGCGGAAAATCCAGAAGCGGTTCAAATAGATTTAAATGTTATTTCGGACCTTATTGATCAAATTGATAATAATGCAGAAAGTATTGGTAGTTACATAAATAACGAAAATTTAGCCTCCACTGTTTTTGGGAAAAACATCATTAGACGTTTAATGTTCAGGGGGGAAAATATTAACAATCTAAGACAATTAAAACTGGTGGCAAGCAATCACAGAAATGAGCTCATTGATAGAGCTGATAGACAAATAGAGGATAGCTCAACCACAACTATCTCTATACTTGAAGATAATCTTATCAATGGCAACGAAAAGGTTATTGAAAAATTTGCTGTTTATCATGATAGCCCTAATGCAATGTTTAAGAAATTAAAAGCATTCACTGTTTTTAATAAATGTGATGTTGCAGATTTGTCTAAAGATGAAGAAGGTAATCCAACATCAGAAAGTCTTGCTAGTGAGAACGAAAAATCTACTCAAAACAACAAGCAAACTGACCCAGCTACTATTGGTAACCTTAAAATTATTGACGACTCTGTTCAAGGTAACATGCAACCGAACACTGCGGTCAATGGAAACCGTAAAATTGTTGATAAAGAAAAATTAACCTCACAAAACTCTTCTCAAGATCTGTTGGAGGAATCAGATTCATTGGAAGCAAAATCTGTCTTAGGCTGTGTTGATTTTATAGCTGAAGATTATGGAATAATTGCATCAGGGAGTATTTTAGATGTAATGCTTGTGGAGAAATTTTTAGTCGATCAAGACCATCCCGTTAAACAGGTCATGATCGAGACCTTTATTTTGGAAGTGAATTCAAACTGGAAAAATGAAGTTGAAAGTCAAATTTCAGGGGCTAAAGATGAAGGTGATGATTCAGATGGTTTATATTCTTTTGCTAGTGGCCTCCTAAATTTTGCAACGGCTACATCTGGTGGTGGTATTACAACAAACGTAAAATTGGGTGGTAGTAATAACATTAGTTGGTTAGTCAATCTCATTGAAACGAATGCAATTGGTCGAAAAATATCTAACCCAGTTATCTTAGTAAAGGATGGAGAAACAGGCGTTGTTGACAAAACTAGAACACTTAGAAGTAGATCCTCAACTTCTGTCACTAATGCCAGTACCACAACTACCGAAGAGGGGACGATTGACTCGTACGAAGCGCCGCTAAAACTAACCATTACCCCTCAAATCAATCAACATAACGATGTCATAGATTTAGATTTTAATTTTATTGAGGAAAAATACGACACTACAGAACCAACCTCAGCTTCAACCTCAAATATAATTACCACAAAACTTAAAATTGAACCTGGTGAGGTTGTAATGATGGCTGGATTATTCCAGCAAACAAAAAGTAAAACAACAGAGGGAATTCCTGGATTAATGGGGCTGGATGATGCATTTTCTCCATTTGCAGCTCTTTTTGGAGGCGGCAGTGTTAGAGATGCTGACGAAGGAAGTGAATTGCTTGTATTTATTAACCCTACAGTTATTACTAAAGAAAATATTGGAAAAACTATTACGCGCGCAAGGTATTAGTGAATGAGTTTTTATTATGGATAAATTAAATGCGTTCATAAAAACTGGACTAAGTTGGGTTGAAAAAATATTTCATTTGCTGACTGAATGGATAAACACACTGGGTTCTTTCGATTATTTATCAATATCATTATTATTTTTTATTAGCTTACTTATTTTTCTTATTGCTAAAAGTATAAAAGGCAAAAAAAGTATAAAAAAAAATAAATCTACTGTAAGCAAAAATTTTCTAGATAGAGTTAAAGGTATAGATTTAGAATTAAGTGCTCCCGCAATCGCATCAAAAAATAAAAAAAAAATGGGCGCTAATAAATTAGAGAAAGAAAAAAAGATGCAACTAGAAGCACTTCAAGAGCTTTTAG
Organism: Methylobacillus sp.; assembly: GCA_018607785.1. Lineage (GTDB taxonomy): Bacteria > Pseudomonadota > Gammaproteobacteria > Burkholderiales > Methylophilaceae > BACL14. The sequence goes on along the minus strand of JABBAU010000053.1, from coordinate 8,142 downwards.
AAGGTAATTTCATTAATGAAAAACAATACAACTTAAAAGCTGAAGAAATTAAAAAACAAACCTAATGGTTAAACTAACTAAATCTAAAGCCCTACAAAAAAAACTAGTGCTGCGCTTAACGCACTCACATTTGCTCGTTACTTTAAGTTATTTCCCAGAAGAGATTACAGTTAAAACAAGAGTTTTTTCATGGAAACTTCCTAAAATCATTAATCCAAACGACATAAATCCAGAAATGGAATTTTTAGGCTCCTTTCTATCAAGGATGGTAAAGAGTTATGGATTAGCAGGCAGCTGTGTAAGTTGGATTATACCTAGTACAAATTCAAAGGTTAAGGTTGTTAGTGTCCCATTGAATCTAAATATTAAAGCTGATAAAAAAGAATTTCATACGCTTACTAAAGCGACGCCATTTGATTTTTGGAAGGAGTATGATCCTGATCTTGCAGAGTTAAGAGGTGCGGAGATTAGATCTGAACTCTTAACAACAAATGCAGAGGCGAATTCATCAGAACTTCTTTATAGCGCATGCGATAAACAAGTTATTCGTAATTTTCATAACTTATCTCTTATAGCAAATCTTTATCCAGTTGAATTTATAGCTGCTGATCAGAGTTTGCTTCGCATTGTTGAATCACGATTATCGAGAATTCACAGAGAAAAACCTTTTGCCATTTTTCATATAGCAAAAGGCGAGAGCAGGGTTATATATGCAAGTTTAGAGCGTGTTGAGATTGCTAAAGTTAATATTGATGAGCTAGACGAAACATTGCTTGAAGATATTCCAAAATTAAACGAGACAAATAAAGCTTTCTGGGAGGATGTGGTTGACAGAATATCTAATAATTTAAAGGTTGCAACTAACTTTTTGTTAGTAGAGGCGCAGATGCCAAAATTTGAGAATATTTATTTTATTTGTGATTATGAAAATGAGGATTCATTATTTTCATTGCTAAGGGAAAAGTATAGAGAGCATAATCTTATTATGCTTAATAGGAACTTTGAGTTTATATCTATTCAGGCTCCTGACATTTTAAACTTAGAAAAAAAAGAAGAGAATTATAAATTCTATTCCGGTAGCAAATTTATGCCAAATATCGGAGCATACAATATGTCATATTTTTCAATACCAGCGATACCAAATTTAATAATTGAAAAAAAATTATTTAATTTTCACGAGAAGCATTCATTCATTACCTCAAACTTTTCAAATGAAAACAAGTTTCGCGTAACCTTTATATTGCTATCTTTGATACTTATTACGGCTATAGTTCTTACCGCATCGTCCTATATGTTCAGCAGAATAAATGTTGATATTAATAATAAATTTGTGCAATCTGAAAAAAACTTGAACCGATCTCAACAAACATATAAATCTACTAATCTTTCGTATGCGAAAAAAAAATCAAAGCTTACAGCTCTATCTGAGCTTATGAATGCAAATGATAATCAAAAATTATTTCTTAAGTTACTGCAATCCATACCTCAGGGGGTGGAGCTTGATAGGATAATCATAAGAGAAAATATATTTCAGATTTATGGTAACAGTGAAAAAGTTGAAGCGTTGAATAGCTTTTATAGTAAATTTGTTAACGATGAAAGTTTCATTGATATGAAAGTTGATGCCTACCGTAGGTCTGATAAGCCACTTAACTGGTTTGAACTTGTAGGGTCTATCAAGGATTAAAAATGGCTGAAGAAAAAAAATTATCTAATCGTGCAAAAAAATTATTAGCCGAGATTCAAAAAGACGACAAGTTATCTGAGTCAAACAAGAACCCTGGCGCTAGCTTCGAAATCTACAAGCCCTTAAGCCTTAAAAAATTCTCTGCAAATAAATATCGCCAATTTAATAACGGCAATAAATTAGTAACATGGTCTATATATTCCTTAATCATGATTGTCGTTATATTGTTCATTTCCAAATTAGGTATCGGATATTATCATCAATATGTTAGTTATAAGGATATTGAAAAATCAATACTTCCCAAACTTATCAGTGATAATTTGGCTGTCCAAAAAAAGATAAAAAAAAGTCAGGATGAAATGTTAGATTTGGACAAAATTATTGAGCTTGAGTCCTTAAAAATTCCAATGTCTAAGGATACAGATGAAATTTTATACGTTATCAGCAGGCTTTTTGAAGATGCAAACCTTCAAATTATTAAACAGGATATTTCGATCAATAAAGTACCATTATTCGTCACTTTTTCTCTTCCCCCAATAAAAAATCCTGAGATAGCTTCTACAATATTTACCCCAATTAATATGAGTGATCCTTCAAATATTAATCAACAGGGAGGAGGAAGTAAAAATTTAGGAGAAAAAATATCTGGTAAAAGTTTAAATAAGAATGTTAAGGCGAGAGCAAAGAAAAAACTAGAAGAAAAAAAACAAAAGGATGCAAGGCTAAAAAGTGATTCATCAGTCACATCTGTTAAAAATAGCTTTGACTCATTACTTAATAATATTAGAGCATCAGAAATGGCAAAAAATAAGTCAATAACTAAAGATTTGTCAAAAAATATTTCTTTTATTTCTTATCAATTCCAACTTAAAGGTCAGTATCTTGATTACGTTAGGGTGAGGGGGAGATTAAATAGAATTTATCCATCCCTAAGGATGCCAGTTGAAGAGATTGTTGCTCAGAAAAATACATCCAAATTGCATATAAGAGCTATTTATGATATTCCTATCCAGTGAACAAAGTAAAAAGAAAGGAAAAAAATGCATCATTTAATTAAATTATTCTTTTTTTTGTTATTTTCCACTATACATGTTCTGCATAGCCAAGCAGATGGAATGCTTGAGGAAGATTTTATAATTGCTGAGGATGAGAAGGTGATTGAAAATCCTAAAACCTCTTTAAGTGAAAAAAATAATAAAGATACGCAAGTTGTCTTTGATCGAATCAACACTATTACCATCAAAGATCCTTTTAAAACTGGCGTAACTAGATCGCCTGCCTATGCCACCTTTAATGATGATGCAGAAGATATACAATATCGTCCAGATGACCTTAGGCATTTAACAGATATACAATTTTACCGCTTATCAAGCATAATCCAGATGGACGAGGCGCCCAGGACAAAGATATTAAAACTTTTTGACCAAGATTTGTCTGGCGATGTATATGAGGCTTATTACGTAAGATTAAAATCAGCTACTAGCTTAAAAGAACTAATGGTTGAAGCAAAAACATTAGAAATCTCTCATTACAAAAGCCTAAATAGGAATATTATAATTCGCAATTTTTCTGAAAAAAATAATTCGTCCTATGCTATGGAGTACGGATCATTTCCCACTATCAAGTTGGCAGTTGCAAATTGTTATTACTTGGCTAAGTTTGTTAAGAGCCTAGAATTAGATTGCAATCAATCTATTCATAAGCATTTTGTATCCGATAGTGAGGATGATAAAAATAAATCATTTGCAATGGTTGGTCTTTCACAGTTTGGGCTTTTAGCACTAAAAGATAAACCTTATGATTTTGATATAAATGAGTTATCAAGGATTACAATTAAAATTATGGAAGGTGAGACACTTGGCCCATATGGATTTTATGTTGCTAATATAAACGAAATGGGTGTCTCAGTTGCTGGCTTGAATGGTGATGTACTTCTAATACCCGCATCAACGTTCCCAATAAATATTCCTCCAAAACCTTCACCTATTCCTGATGGTACAAATATAATAACCAGTCCTAACTAGTATGATTGTTAACTATTCCGCTCAGACGAGTGAAAAAACTATAAATGCGATAATCAATGCAGGAAAATTAGATGCATCAAAAATTGAAAGTGATTTTTTTAAGAAGCTTGGTTGGCCAGATAAATTAAAAAATTTATTACAAGATGGGTCGATTGAAGAAGATTGGCTCGTTAATATTTTTGCAAAAAATATAAGTATTTCAAGAGCATTTCCATCTGAAATAGATTGTCAGTCTGAAGCAGTAAGCGCAATTAATTCTAATCTTATTGTCGAGAACTCAATATTGCCTTACAAGATAGTAGAAGACGTTTTACATGTAATTATTCTAGACCCCTCACACATATCTCTCTCTTCGGAAATAAAAAATCAGTCTAACTTAAATGTTACTTTTGAAGTTAGCAGTATTTCACATTTTGAAAAAATGCTCACATTTCATCCTATTATGAATGCCTTGAATCTATCAAGTGGAGATTCTAATGAGGAGGACAAAAATAAAAAGATACAAAAGACTAAACCTGAGCTTAGAAAGAAGTCTGTGTTTAAAGGCTTGAAAATTCCAAAGGGAATGAAATATAACGATAAATTTAATGTCCGTAATCCAGATTTAGTGATTGATTTTTGCGACCAAATTTTAAATGAGGCGATAATCACTGGTACATCTGATATTCATATTGAAAGCTTTAGAGAATTTGCGCAGGTTAGAATGAGAATAGACGGCTCAATGGCTATCATTAAACTCTATACAGAATTTATTTCCAAGCACTATGCCTCAGTTGTAACCAGATTTAAAATTCTTGCTAATTGTGATATCTCGGAAAGGCGTTTACCGCAAGATGGAGCCATTACAAGACCAGATCCTTTTGGCGGGAAAGACGATATTGATTTTCGATTTAGTATTATGCCAACCAAAAATGGCGAAAGAATAGTTATGCGAATTTTAGCTGGAGACCCGGCCTTATCTCTTGAAAAGCTTGGCTTCGACTCTAGTGATTATGAAAAGATTGTTGATGCCATCAGTGCGCCTCAAGGCATGGTTTTGGTTACGGGACCAACTGGTTCGGGTAAAACGACAACATTATACGGAGCCTTGCAGCATATTAATAAACCAGAAACTTGTATTTTAACAGCCGAGGATCCAGTGGAGTATTATCTTGAGGGTGCCGGTCAAGTGCAAGCAAATGAAAAAATTGGATTGACCTTTGGTAATATTCTAAGAGCTTTTTTACGTCAAGATCCTGAGGTTATTTTAGTCGGAGAAATTCGAGATCAGGAAACTATTGATATTAGTATAAAAGCTGCTCTTACTGGACACCTTCTACTTTCAACACTTCACACAAATGATTCTATAGCTACGATCACAAGAATTCAAAATATGGGTGTACCAAACTTTATGATTGCAACAGCTATTTCTATTATTGTTGCCCAACGCTTAGCAAGAAAAAATTGTTCTAAATGCCTCGAGGATGATCCAAGAGCTACTCCTAAAGAACTTATAAAGCTGGGGTTTGTTGAATCTGAAATAAAAAGCTTTACAGCAAAATATGGTGCAGGTTGTTCTATTTGTAATGGCACAGGGCTTAAAGGACGACAGGGTATATATGAGGTGTTGCGTATGACTAAAGAAATTGAATCTGCCATTTTAAATAACGGTAATGCTTCTGATATAGAGAAAGCTGCTAAGAAGGATGGATTTAAAAATATGCAGGAAATTGGGCGAGGTTTTGTTAAAGAGGGTGTACTTTCTATTGAGGAGTATGCAAATACACTGGCTCTGGATGTTTAAGTGAAAAATTTTAAATATAAAGCGAATGATAAAAAGGGGCGAGGCGTAAAAGGTTTTATTAAAGGTGTCAACCGGAATGACGTTCTTAACACATTAAAAACGAGAAAGTTTACCTCAATTCGGGTAAAGGAAATTAAACCAAAAGCTGACGCAACATTAACAGCTATAACTTGGGGCCCATTTGGCAATATTCCAAATAAAGAAATATCAATTTTTACAAAAAAACTAGCTACGATGGTTCGTAGTGGCCTAACTCTTTTAGACGCATTACTTTTAATTAGCTCACAAACTCAAAACGTTGTATTTAGAAAATATATTAATGAAATGATTAAGGATATTAATATAGGCGTCCCTCTTTCAGTTACCGTAAAAAAATACCCCCAATGTTTCGATAGTATTTTTTGCAATATGATTGAAGCTGGTGAAATAAGTGGTAAGTTGGATGAGTTTTTGGACCGAATCGTGGAGAGCCAAGAACGTCTTGATAAAATTCGCTCAGGCATTAAAAGTGCACTTTTTTATCCTATTACATTAGTAGTAGTAACCCTGCTCATTGTGTGGGGTATGCTTGTATTTGTCGTACCAACATTTCAGGAAATGTATGCAGGCATGGGCAGTGAGCTGCCTGGACCAACACAATTAATAATTGATGTTAGTGATTGGATTATGGATCTTGGAAATTTCTTAAGCTTTGTAGCTTCTATTTTTGGCTTAATTTTTCTTCATCGACTCATGATGAAATCTGTTTATCCTTATCGCTCTATCATTCATGGCATGATGCTAAAACTTCCTTTGTTTGGCAATATCATCATAAAATCAACCGTGGCTAGATTATCATTACTGATGGCCAATCTTTTCGCTGCAGGTATCGGGGTGGAGGAAATCTTAAGGGTAGGTGCACGAATTACGCCTAACACAAGGTTTATCGAAGCAATGGACCGAATTAACGATAGAGTTGTTACTGGTACAGATTTGTCGGAATTATTCTCTGAGGAGTCTGTTTTTCCATTAGATTTATCTCAACTCATGAGGGTGGGAGAAAAAACAGGGAACATGGATGAGATGCTAAATTCTATAGCTCGATATTACCAAGAAGAATTTGAGGCTGTAGTAAAAGGTTTAACGACTGTTATTGAACCTGTAATGATTGTGTTTGTGGGAGGCATGATCGGTGTGATGGTTGTGGCCCTATACCTTCCATTATTTAGTGCCGGTGACCAATTTATGTAAATGCTGATATCATAAAGTATGGATGAAAATAATAAGTTATATGATTATGTATACGACATCGTAGAAAATGAAAGGGTGTCTGACTTGCATTTACACTCAGGAAAACCTCTCGTAGCAAGAATACAAGGTGAACTTAAAACATATCCAGACTTGGTCGTATTGGAAGAAGATATTATGGACCTAATAAGCTCTGAAATACCTCCAGACTGGTATGAACGCTTTAAGAAACATAATGATATTGATTTTGCTTTTGTTATTAAGGAAACTCGTTTTAGAGCATCTGCATTCGGTACAATAACTGGCCCAGGTCTTGTTTTGAGGGTAATAGTATCCGAAGTCCCTAACATTGATATTTTGGGGCTGCCATCAGCTGTTCATCAATCATTAGAGCTGAGGGATGGGTTAGTCTTGGTTACCGGTGCTACTGGGTCCGGGAAGTCAACTTCACTGGCTGCTATGATTGACAAAATCAACCGTTCAAGAGCTGAAAATATTATTACGGTTGAAGACCCAATTGAATTTACTCACAAAAATATTAAGTCCATTATTACTCAGAGAGAGGTAGGGAAAGATACGGACACATTTGCTTCAGCTCTCAAGGGAGCGTTGCGTCAAGATCCTGATATTATTTTAATGGGTGAGTTACGAGATTATGAAACTATTTCTATGGCCCTAACCGCCGCTGAAACAGGCCACCTTGTTTTTGGAACATTACATACAAATGGTGCACCAGAAACTATTAATCGACTGGTAGATGCATTTCCACCAGAAGAACAAAATAAAGCACAAGCCCAATTATCCCTTTCTTTAAGATTAGTGATGACACAACAACTTTTGAAAAAGAAGGGTGGAGGAAGAATTGGAGCCTTTGAAGTCATGGTTAATACTCCAGCGATTGCTAATTTAATTAGAGAGAAAAAAATATCTCAAGTTGCTAATATGATGCAGACCGGAGCAAACGATGGCATGATATTAATGAGTAAATACAAAGAAATGTTATTATCTAAAGATTTAATAGAATCAATGGATTAGGAATTTAAAATGCCATATAAATTATTACTGAGCGAAACAACATTAACATTATCATTGTCAGGAAGCGTAGATCTCTCCGAAACAAGTGAGATTAAAGAAACTATAAAATCTGAACCGAAAGCAGGATTTAATAAGTTTGTAATAGAAGCAGAAGAAGTTGAATATATGGATTCATCAGCTGTTGCGGTTATGATATTTGTCAAAAGAATCGCCGAAGAAAATCAGTTAAAGTTTAGTATTTCATCGATATCCGCAGAAGGAGAAAAAATTATAAAATTGGCAGGCTTATCTTCTTTATTTGTCCTACCTAAATCTAAGTCCGGATCTGACGAAATACTTCAAGACAATGCTGATCTCACAGAAGATAAACCTTTGGATATTGATCT
>JABBAU010000073.1 GCA_018607785.1 Methylobacillus sp. | reverse complement strand
GTCCAGTCTGATCAATATTGAATTCTAAAATATCAATCTTGACTTGAAAATCAACTCCGGGTCTTTGTGGCCATGGATAGCGAACCATCCTATCAGTGCCTAATTGTGCTGGTAATGACTTGAATAAAGCAAGCGATACATTCTGATCTAATTTCTCAGCCCAGCGATGGCTATCTATCAACTTATATTTATTTTCTGATACAGCTACAACCATTTGAAATCGATCTAAATACTCTGGCAATCTAATTGGCCCTAAACCAATTAAAGGTCCACTATCATTCTCAATTAATTCATTTGACGATAATCCAACAGAGGCATCCAACATATAATATTCGATTGGTTTACTATTTTTGGCACAGCCGGAAATAAAAATGATGAATAATATGGGGGTTACATATTTTAAAAAGTGATAGGTTGAATATGTTTTCATTTTATTCATCTCCTTTACCGTAAATGATTGATTCAGGATTTCTTTCTAGTGTATCGGTTAAGTTTTTTGTTGATTCGGCTGCTTCTTTGATTGCTTCTAATGCTTGCCATAATGGTGCTTCTGGAGAAGAAAATTCTTCAAATGAACGAACAGCATACTGAGACTCTGATAATATTTCTGTTGCCTTATTTAATGTTTTTTCTAGCGAACTTAAGACGGGTTTTATGTCTCTTGAAAATTCTTGCACCACGACTCGCGTATCCTTCATTGTTCCATTCAAATTAAACATGAGCGGTGTGAAATTTTCATTTAAATTAATTAGCAATTTTTCCATTTCTTTAATTGACTGATTAATCCCTTGTCGATTCTCTTTAAGGGACTGGGATGTCAGAATTAATTTTATCTCGCTCATGTTCACAGCTAAATCTTCTACTATTTGTTCTAAAGGTAGATTACGTACCCTATTGATAGCATTTTGCGCTTCCCTTTTAAAATCTTCAGTAGCATTTGTAGTCGTCGGGAGCTCTCTTAAGTCGCGAAATTTTCTACCCGTTAAAACTACTTTATCCTCTGGTGTAAATTGAAACTCGATGTACAGTAAACCTGTGAGCATGCTTTGTGACTTTAGCTGCGCTTTAAGGCCTCGTTTAATAAAAGCTTTGATTTGTTGATCCTGGTCTTCGCCTTCAGGTTTATCATATCCATCTAACTTATCATCCTCCTCGCTAATAATATTCGAATAATCTAACTCAATGACAACAGGCTTGACTACCTCTAATGTATTTTCATCAAGTAAAAGTGCCACCTCTTTTACTTCTCCAATTTGGACCCCTTCAAGCTTTACGGGTGCACCGACATTCAATCCATTCAAATTATTCTCAGAATGAAAATATAAAACAAACTTATGATGCTTTTCAAAGTAATTGCCACCACCAAACATTATTATTGCGATAATCACAAGCCCTAAAGCGGCCAGAAAAAAAGAACCAATTAACGTGGGGCTTACTTGCTTACTCATTTATTTAACATGCTCATAATTTTTTACTTCTTGATAAAAATTTAATTACTCTCTCATCTTTCGATGTTTTTAATAATTTTTTTGGGTCACCCTCAGCTATCATTGTCTTAGATTCTGGATCAAGAAAAACCGAATTACTCCCAATTGCAAATATACTTGCTAGCTCATGAGTTACCATCACTATAGTAGCATTCAAATTATCTCTTAAATTCAAAATTAAATCATCCAATAATTTAGAGCTTATCGGATCAAGACCAGCAGATGGTTCGTCAAAAAACAAAATTTCAGGATCGAGCGCCATCGCTCTCGCTAGTCCTGCCCTCTTTTGCATGCCGCCACTAATTTCTGAAGGGTAAAAATCACTAAAGCCTGCTAATCCCACGAGGGAGAGTTTATAGTCTACAATTTCTTGAATATTCTTTTTATTTAACTTGGTATGTTCTGAAATAGGTAGGGCAATATTTTCACCTAATGTCATTGAGCTTAATAAAGCACCGCTTTGAAAAAGAACTCCCGTTTTATTTAATAATAATCTCTGGTTTGATGCATTAGGGCCCCACAAATTTTCATTGCCATAGTAAATATTGCCTTTTGACGGAACAATCATTCCAATCAGATGCATCATCAATGTGCTTTTACCACAACCACTTCCACCCATTATGACAAATATATCGCCTTGATTAATTTTAAAATCCAAATCTCTCTGGATGATGAAATCGCCGTAAGCCATAGTCATTTTTTTTATCGTAATACAAGCTTGAGTCATTTTACTTATATCCCAAGCTGGTTAAAAATAATCGTTATGAGTGAATCGGAGATAACGATGAAAATAATTCCCGTAACTACTGCAGATGTTGCGGCATCCCCCACTGCAGAGGCACTTCGGCCACATTGCATGCCTCTAATACAACCCGAGTAGGCAATTAATATTCCAAAAATTGATGCTTTAAATAAGCCGACTAGTACATCCTTTAAATCAACAGCTAATTCAGTTCTCGCCCAATATTCTGTTGAGGAAATGTCAAACAAGCCGATGGCTACAGCCGCACCTCCTAACATACCCATGAAGTCTGCATATAAACATAAGAGTGGCATCACTAAAATGAGTGCCAACATGCGTGGCATTACTAAAAATTCCATCGGATTAAATCCCATTGTTTTTAATGCATCTATCTCACTATTTACGTTCATCGTACCAATCTGAGCAGCATACGCGGCACCCGTTCGTCCCGCCATGATAATGCCCACCATGAGCGCTCCCATTTCACGTGTCATACCCAATCCAACTAAATCTGCCAGGTACATTTGAGCCCCAAATAATGACAATTGGAGTGCCCCTACAAATGCTAATATTAACCCCACTAAAAAACTAATTAAACTGACGATAGGCAATGAGGCGGGTCCACAATCTTGTATATACGTCATCAAATCAACAAAACGAAAACGCCCTGTTCCTTTAATTAGAGAAAAAGCACTTTGGATAAGGTCACCTAAAAAGGTCACTAAATTTTTTAGTTCAACTTTTGCGTTCAACAAACTTCTTCCAATCAATTCAATCAAGGATATTTTTTTCTTTTGTTTTCTTGCTCCATCCCTTTCTTTAACAGAATAAGCAAGTTCTAGGAGCCCTTGAATGCCCTTTGGAAGGGATTGAATGTCAACAGTGATTTTTTTATTCTTAGCAAAATCGATGATAAGTATTAATTGAGTCATAAAAAAACTATCCCAATCATCTAATTTTTTCGTAGAAAATGTCAATTTTTTAATCTTAGGATAGTCGGCTAGACTTAAAAGTAACTCTTCTACCCCATAAGCTGGCGAGCCTGTCGTCCAATTACCAAAAAAATTTATCTCAAAAACCTCTTTTTTGACAATTAACTTTATTTCATTTTTTGTAGTATTGTTAATTTTAGACATTCAACTATTTAGATTTAATATTCATTATAGTAAGTTTTTGTGCTCAATCAG
>JABBAU010000022.1 GCA_018607785.1 Methylobacillus sp. | reverse complement strand
ATCTAACTGAAGATAAATCTGAGATTGATGATGGTAAGGTTGACACAGGTAAAGAATCGGTAGAAAATCATGATAAAGAAAAGGACAAAGACTTAACGGACGATGAGTTTTCTTTTAAGCCAGGTACGTTTGAGTAAGTTTTTTTTAATTAAAACAGGAGAGGTAGTATGAATAATTTTAAATCAGGATTTTCATTAATTGAACTATTAGTGGTAGTTGCCATTATTGGTATTCTTGCTGCCGTAGGTACAGTTGGATATCAGAACTATATTGACGGAACGCGAGCTCGTGTCCAAACAACAAATATGGAAACTCTTGCTAAAGCAGTTGCTGCTGAAGATTTAGCTCTTCAAGCAGGCGTTGGCGCATCATGTGCAGATGGAGATACTGAAAATGCTTGTGCTGATACAGTACTTACAGCATCTACATTTACAAATCCGCATTCTAATGCAGCGTATACAGCTATAGGAACTACAGCGATTGTTTGTAACACTGGACAAGTTGGTCAGCCTTGGATGGCTGCGGCAGGGACAATTACATGGTGTGCAAGTGACACGGCTGCAGATACAGATTCAGTTGATATTGATTCATCTACAAACTTAGTAGACCCAGCCTAATTTAAAAATTAGCAATAAAAAAGCCACAGTTGATGTGGCTTTTTTTTTGGATAAAATTTAATAGTAGGTAAATAAGATATTCATGATTTAATATGTAGAATTAAATTTTATTAAAATTTGACGAATTTATGGAAAAATTATTCCTAACTAATAAAAAAATTCTTCCTGAAATTAAACTCTGGTTAAATCATGAGTTGGATCATAGAATTGAACCAAACAGTGTAAGTTTAATTATATTGGCTGTAAATGAATGCATTCAAAATATCTATCGTTATGCTTATGAAAAAAAAAATCAAAAAAAAATTCTCATTAATTATAAGAAAGACCCTGATAATTTATATATAAATGTTAAAGATTTTGGCCCTAACTGTTCAGATAAAAGCTTTATTACTAAGAAACATGAACCAACTGAGGAAGGTGGTATGGGTATAGGCATTATTATGAATATCGTAACGGATTATATTATTGAAGATTTAAATGACGGTAATTTAACAAAATTGACATTTAGCTTGGATAAGTTAAAAAAAATTGATAAGCAACATAATTTATGAAGAATAGCCTTGAGTTAATTGTTGAGATGATGTCTAGATATTCAAAAGGTATGGATATAAAAGACTCTCTATCTTGGGCGCTCCCTCAAATTTTAAAATTAATTCAAGCTGAAGCGGGGTCTTTTTTTCGCTATTCGATTGATGAAAAAAAACTTAATTGTATGGTCTGTGTCGGCCCTGTCGATATTAAGGGATTAAAAATTAATAGTGACCAAGGAATTGTAGGAGAAGTTTTCACATCAAAACAATCTAAGTTGATAGAGGATGTTTCGTTATCCGCCAACCATTTATCAAAAGTTGATGTTAAGACTGGATTTGTAACTAAGTCTATGATGACAGTCCCAGTAGTGTTTGGTGATGAGGTATTTGGATGCCTTCAAGCTTTGAATTCTAGGAAATCCGAATTTTTTACCCAGGATGATTTAATCGTTCTTGAAGGCTTAGCATTAAATTTAGCAATGTCGTTGAAAAATATTTTATTATCAGCTCGGCTGATTGAAGATAAGTTAATCCAAAAAGATATTTCAGATGCTAAACAAGCACAAAGCGTATTATTTCCAGCAATAAATAATTTTTCTTTTATATCGGGTGGAGTTCAACCTTTTCGTCAACTATCAGGTGATTTTATAGATTATTTTGAAGTTGATTCAAGGACGGCATTTATCCAAGGAGATGTATCAGGTAAGGGAGTGCCTGCCACAATTCTAATGTCAAAGTGTTCAGCCCTTTTCCGTTTATTCGCAAAACAGGGATTTTCAGCACATGAAATTGCTATCAAAATGAATAAAGAAATATTTGGTCAGGGCACTGACGATCGATTTATTACTTGCTTGTTAGGTTGGGTGAATCAAAATGATTCAATTGAGTTCGTAAATTGTGGCCATAACCCGTTAATTCATTATATTAAGGATAATGCTGTTCAATATGAAGCATCTGCACCTCCACTTGGGATTGCCGCGAATACAGAGTTTACTCCCACACAAGAAATAATTACTTTAAGTAAAAATGAAGCTGTATATATTACAACCGATGGGATTACCGAAGCAAAAATTGAAGGTAGGGAAATTGGCTTGTCAGGTATTATTCAAATGGCTTCAAAACAAACTGGATTATCGGCACCGGACAGATATGGGCAGATAAAAAAATATATCTCTAGAAAAGACGTACAACTTCATGACGATGCCACATTGTTAGTTATTCTTCCTAAAAAGTAATTGTTTGTCCTTGCTTTAACGCCTCAATATTATGCTTATTCTGCATGGAATTGATTTCATTAAGAATCGTTTTTTCATTTCCAGGTTTTGCATGAGTGATATAAATTTGTTGTTTGTTTTTAATTTTTTTAAGTTCGGCCAAAAAATTTGAGGGATGAAAATGTTTCGAGGCGACTGCAATTTTTGATTTTTCATCAGTAAAAGAAACATCAATTATGATGGCTTTTAAGTTATTGGTTTTATTAATCATTTCAATTAAATTTTTAGACGGCCCAGTATCAGCAGAAAATATAATCGAGTGATTATTTGAGCTTATTTTATAACCAAAGCATTTAACAGTATGATTGACATAAAAAGGCAAAATAGAAACACCCCCTTTATTGATCATATGATTTGATAAAATTTCCTTAAATTTTATGTAAGGTTTTTCTTTGTTAGGTAAGATAGAGAAATCTGGCCAGATCAATCCATTAAATATATGTTTTTGTAAGGAAGATAAAGTCTCTGAGCAACCCATCACTTCGATTGGATTCTCTCTTTGATTTCCAACAGAGTCTGCCATGAGAGGCAAGGCTAAGATATGATCAATGTGAGAGTGCGTTAAGAAAAGAGAGTCTATTTTTTTTAATTCATCTGTTGTAAGAGAAAGAAGACCAGTTCCTGCATCTATCAAAACGCTATCATTTATTCTTATGCATGTCGTATGAGAGTTTTTGTCAATACTTCCTGCGCAGCCAAGAATATTTATTACATTACTCATTTACCATCATTGGGGGCGATTTTTCGGGCAATACAGTCAGCTAGAAGGTATTCTTTCTCAATTAGTTCTGCTTGTGCAATTTTCTTATCAATCAATTTCATAAATAGGTTCTAATCTAAAAAAATTTACCAAAAAGGCACTATTGAATTTATATTGGTGCCGTAAAATACTTTAATTTTATCTTAGGCTATATAAGAAGGTTTTGCAACGAAAGCACTTCATTTTTCTGGGAAGCAATATAGGTTCTTTATTGTTAGTTAATATAAAAAATATTAGGTGAGGAATTAGATTCATTTCAAAAAAATTTAAAGAATATAAACACAAATCTGATTTAATCTTATATACTAAAAA
>JABBAU010000056.1 GCA_018607785.1 Methylobacillus sp. | reverse complement strand
CCAATCGCAACGGTTGAAACACCCATGGTGAGTAATGCAGCTACTAAGGTTGTTTTCCTACCAATACGATCACCAAAGTGACCAAAGAATGCTGACCCTAATGGCCTCGCAAAAAAGGCAACAGCAAAGGTGGCAAGGGATTGAAGCATTTCAGTTGACTGGGTTGATGCAGCAAAAAAAAGTGAAGGGAATACTAAGACAGCTGCGTTTGCATAAATGTAAAAATCAAAAAACTCGATAGTCGTTCCTGCCAAACTTGCAAACAGAACCTTGGAAGGAGAATTTTTTTTCATAACTTATTTGATTTATAAATAATAACGGCTTGTCCAATTTTATGAGATTTCTCATCAATTACATTCCAAATTGTTGCATCTTCAATTTGAAACAACTTTCCATCGGAAGTTACACGTATACCTTTGTAGTTGTTTATAAAGCCATCAGAGTTTACTTGTTTTAATAGCCTATTTCTTTCTTTTTGTTCTGAATCTGGCGCTGTCATAGTTGTCGGCTTACCTATAACTTCTTCTAGAGAAACATTAAAAAGAGAAAGCGCAGCTTTATTCAGATAATTAAAAATACCATTGATATCATGACTTGCAATAGGCAGTGGGCATTCATCAAAACTTTCAACCAAGTCTTTATTATCATCTAAAGGAAGTAATTTATTTGTATGCTTCTTAAAAGATTTTTGAGCAAACTTTAAAAAATTATTTGTTTTTTCAAATTCTTCTATTAAGCTACCCTCACCTCAACTAAACAATCATGAGATGTTGGCGAATTTCCCATATCACCGAATGCATTGGAGCTAACTGAGTTCACAACACCATTATTCATTTGCCTCCAATAACCCAATGTAGCCACCACAATTCCTTTATTAACATCCGTAGTAATTTTAGCTACCGCATCAAATGAACCTCTGTCGTTAAATACGGTGACTTTTTCACCTTCATTAACCCCCCTATCCATTGCATCAGCTTGGCTAATTAAAACAAACTGTTCTCCTTGCGCTTTTAATTTATTTTCTATATTCGCGTAACTCGAATTAATAAATCCATGACTCTTAGGCGCTAAAATATTGAGTGGGTATTTTTTTGCCAACTCAGGATTAGCCTCGTGTGTTTCTCTTGAAGCTAAATAGTCTGGAAGTTCAGGAATATCCTCCCCAGGCTGAAAGTCCTCATACATTTGTCTAAATGGTCCAGCGACAAAGTTTTTAGCTCCCACTAATCTGAACTCACATTTTCCAGAAGGAGTTGGAAAGTTACCTTCTTTGTGAGGTGCACGATTGTCTTTTGTGCCAACATTTAATCTGGCGTAACCATGCTTTTTAACATATTCAAAATCAAATCCCTCACAGGCCGGTGCATTCCAATCAACATAGTTCTCAAGACATTCCGAATCACTCCATTTAAAGTTTTCTTCCTCAAAACCTAAACGTTTGGCAAGTTGTCTGAATATCTCATTATTCGGTAAACATTCACCAGGAGACTCAACACATTTCGCGTTATATGTTAGATACAAGTGACCCCATGAAAGAATCATATCTTCTTGCTCCGCACCCATAGAAGCAGGCAGAAGGATATCTGCAAATGCAGCCGTATCAGAAATAAAGTGCTCAGCTGAAACTAGGAATAAATCCTCACGCTTTAATCCCTCAAGAATTTTTTCAGACTCTGTGGCTTGGGTGACCGGATTCGTATTCCAACACATCATGGATTTAATTGGTACGTTTAGTTTTTGCTCTCCCGTAAGTACACGTCCAAGTTGTAAGTTATTTACTACTTGTGTCCCTTTTGGAATTAGATCAGGTCGGCAAATTACATCAAATTTATAAGGATGTTCCCACACAGGAAATTGTAAGATACCTCCACCCACATGCCTCCATGCACCAGTTAGTGCAGGCAGAGAGGTTACCGCTCTAATTGCTTGACTGCCACCAAAGCTTTTTTCTAATGCGACACCTATTCTAATTGCTGAAGGTTGAGTTGAAGCATATTCCCGAGCTAATTTTCTTATATCGTCAGCTTTTATGCCTGTTATCTCTTCAGCCCATTCAGGTGATCTTTCCTTTGCTTTTTCTGCTAATTCGTCAAACCCTACCGTATAGTTATCAACGTAATCTTGATCAACTAGCCCCTCTTCTATAATCACATTCATCATTGCCATCGCCAATGCACCGTCAGTGCCTGGTTTTGGACAAATATGCCAGTCTGCTTCTTTAGCAGTCCTTGAGGCATAAGAATCAATGACAACTACTTTCGCTCCACTTTTTTGTGCTTCTTTAATAATGTGCCAATGATGTAAATTTGTACTAACAGAATTACATGCCCAAACAATAATGAATTTAGAATGAATAAAGCTTTCCGGATCAACGCCAGCAGTTGGTCCAATAGTCAAAAGCCATGCGGTACATGAACCCTCGCCACAAAACGTTCTCTCAGTAACGGTTGCCCCTAACCTTGCAAAAAAAGCATCTCCTCCATTTAAGCCATGAACAAGGCCCTGATTTCCAAGATAACTATATGGCATGATGGCTTGCGGGCCATCTTCCTCAATAATCTTTTGCCATTTATCTACAATTGTCGTTAGCGCTTCATCCCATGAAATTCTCTCAAATTTTTTCTCGCCTTTGGGCCCTACTCTTTTCATTGGATATAACAATCTATCTGGATGATAGTGACGCTTCTCATAATCTTTTAATTTGACGCATAAACCACCTCGGGTCATTGGGTGATCTTTATTGCCACTCACTCCTTTTAATTTTCCATCTTCAACCTCATAAACCATTGAGCATGTATCAGGACAATCATGAGGACAGCCACCATGAAATGTCTGAATTCCTTTGTTCGTTGTATCATCCATCAGAAAACCTCCAACAATAAATTTTGTTTTTTATTCCTATTACTAACAATACAAAATTAATAGCTTAATATCAAATTAAATTACTCTTTACTTGGAAAGTAAGATTCATATATCCTGTTTGACAACCTGAAATCGTTGTGTAATATCTAGTTAAGTTATTTAAAATTTAATCTAGATTTTAATAATTAATCTTAAGTAGCTTTTTTAATAAATTTATGATTAAGTAAATTTTACTTTTAAATTCAACAGGAGGAATTTAATATGAAAAATGCACTAGGAGTTAGTATTGCTTTAGTTGCTGTCCTATGGACTTGGCTAGTTCTAGCTGGTCCGTTAAACGGAATTGCATTAGTTTGGGCTGGATTCATTGCTTGGGGTGCTTATTTTACTGTAGGCAAACAAGCGTTAGGTAAAACTATTGCTGCGACTATCTTTGGATCATTGATGGCCATCGTCGCAGTCTATATTTTAGCTTTAACCGATGACTATCTTGGACAATTTGCTGCACCAGTCGCTGTAGGTATAACAGTTTATATCTTAACAGCTGTTCCAAAACTTAATAACATTCCAGCAAACGTTTTTGGTTACGCTGCTACATTTGGCTGGTTACTAACTGAACTCATTGCGCTTGAAGCTGCATTAGCATCAGATGGTGGAACTGTTATTCAACTTGGTATGGGACATCCATTTGTACTGATGTCAATTTCATTTGTTGGTGGTGCAATAATGGCCAAGCTATCTGAAATGTTGGCAAGTAAATTAGGTTAATTATTTTTAAGATATAAAAAAACCACCGAAAGGTGGTTTTTTTATGCTTTAAATTTATTAATTAAAAAAACTGATACTTCTGCAGCGATCATTAATAAATGTAATTTCTGTTTTTTTGTATGTCTTACCAGGTGAATATTCGACAACATTGGTGTAATACCACATCTCCATTTTATCTTTACTTTTGTTTTTGTTATCAGTGGGTCTAGCAATAACTTTACTGGCATCTTTTGGTTTTATGGCAATTTCTTTACTCTCAGGTTCACCTAAGTACTTTAAAAATCGTGTTTTTGGCTTACCACTAAAAATGTTAATAAAATCATTTTCAGAGTAAACACGTTTATCTGCAGCCTGAATATTAATAGTAAAAGCAAACAGAGCAATGAATACTGTTAATCGCTTTAAATTGTTATACATAAAAAATCCTTTAGATCTAGTTAATATTAATTTTTAAACCATCATAGCCAACAAAAACAGACTCTGGTAACGCTTTAGTTAACGCATCATACTCGAGTTCATGAGTCATGTGAATTAGAAATGTTTTATTTGCTTTTAACTTTTTTGCCACATCCATACTCTCATCAAAAGAAAAGTGCGTCGGGTGCGGTTCATTTCTTAAACAGTCTAGTAATAGGACATCTAAATCCTGAAGTTGTTCCATTGATGAATCAGGTATTTCAGATACATCTGTGAGGTAAGCCATATTGCCAATACGATAGCCGTTTATTAAAGATTTACCATGGTATACCGGTATAGGACTAATCAGTCTATCAAAAAGATTAAATGGTTCATCTATGACACTCGGTTTAAGTATTGGAATATCCCAAAATCCATTGGGTTCCCTCATTGCATATTGAAATTTTTTGTTTAACTCATCGATAGAAAAACTATTTCCATAGAGTGGAATTTGTTTTCTATTAATCTGACAAAATGCTCTTAAATCGTCAATACCATGACAATGATCTGCATGATGATGGGTAAATAAAACTGCATCAATAGAAACAAGCTCTTCTCTCAATGATTGCTCACGAAGGTCTGGGCTGGTATCAATTAAAATATTTTTTCCATTCTCTAGGGTGATTAAACTTGAACAACGCGTTCTATGATTTTTTTTATTATTTGATTTACATGTACTACATTCACAACCGACCACTGGAGTTCCAGCACTAGAACCTACACCTAATAATGTTAACTGGTCTGACATTTTGAAAACAGATTAAAGAAATTTTTAGTGGTAGTTTCAGCAACCTCTTCCACAGTAATCTTCTTAATCTCTGCAATTTTTTTAGCGACATAAACAACATTTGCCGGTTCATTAAGCTTACCTCTATTAGGGACGGGAGCTAGATATGGGGAATCTGTTTCAATCAAAATCCTATCCAATGGAATTTTTCTTACGGTTTCTCTGAGTTCCTCTGCATTCTTAAAAGTGATGATTCCAGAAAAAGAAATATAGAAGTCTTGATCAATTGCCTGTTTGGCCATCTCATAAGTTTCGGTAAAGCAATGCATCACCCCTCTTGCGTTGATCGCTTTTTCCTCTTTCATGATTTTGATCGTATCTTCTCGTGCGTTTCTTGTATGGATGATAAGTGGTAAGTTTGACTCAATTGCCGCTCTTATATGTGTTCTAAATCTGTCCTTCTGCCATAAAAGCTCTCCTTTAAGGCGAAAGTAGTCCAAACCTGTTTCACCAATGGCAACTACATTAGCATTTTTAGCATGCCTGGTGAGTATTTCAACATCTGGCTCATCAATATCCTCATAGTCAGGGTGCACACCAACAGATGCAAAGATATGATTATGCGCTTCTGCAAGTTTTAAAACACTTTGATAATTATCCAGCGTAACGCTCACACAAAGCGCGTGAGAAATTGAATTATCCTTCATATTGGATAACACGTTGTCTATATTGTTATTCAATTCTGGAAAATTAATATGGCAATGCGAGTCTATATACATAATTTAAGTTTATTTAAAAATATTTTTATATTCAATCATAAGATTATCAAATGCTAATTCTTTATTGATTGGTTTATTCGAGATTGATTTAATATTATTTACACTTTTAACTAGTCTAATCAACTTTGAGATATCAGTGTTATTAGAAAGTTTCTTTATATTTTCTTTTTTGTGTTCAAAAAAATGAGATTTGGTAGTTAATTTAAATAAAAAAATATCATAAATCCACTTTTGAAAAAGACTGATAATTGCAGAAAAATCTCCTGATAACCATTTTGATTCTATCGTCATTAATTCAAAATCTTTACCTTTTTTAAATTCTTCGATTATTGTTTCAAATAATTCATTATCACTTTGATTAGCAATCAAATCGAGGGGTAAATTATTAAACAAAGGGAGTTGTGATGATAAATTCTCATGGCCCTCTAACTTTAGGAATTGCCTTGCCTCTTCATTTGTTGGTTTTGGACAGGAAACTATTAAACATCTACTGATAATTGTTGGGAGTAAAGCCGAAATGCTATTCGTTGTTAAAATAAGATAAGAATTCTCTGGCGGTTCCTCAAGAATTTTTAACAATGCATTGGCAGCATTAAGCGTAAGACTCTCAGCATTATGAATGAGAATAACTTTATTACCCCCAATTTGATGCGAGCTTAACTCAAAAAAACGCTTCAAATTTCTTATTGACTCAATTGAGATGTTATTTGAAGAACTATCTTCAGCAGAGTTATCTATTACTTGAAGATTAGGGTGCTCGGTTAAAAGCCATTGGCAATCTTGGCATATTCCACAAGGTTCATTGGTATCTTTCAATTTGTTACAAATTAACGACTGAGCAAATGTGCTAGCAAATTTTTCTAGCCCTGCACCTGAGGCGCCGACAAATAAATATGCATGATGCATTTTATTATTTTTAGTTAACTGAGACCAAGCCCCTTCTTGCCAGGAGAACAGGCTCATTTCAAAAGCTCATCTAGTTTTATTTTAATTTGACTCTGGATTTCGTCAATTGACTTTTCACTGTTCAAAACAGAAAACCTTTTTGGATTATTTTTTGCAATCATTAAATATTTTTTTCTCACATTTTCGTGGAAATCTTTTTCTTCCTTCTCAAACTTATCCAGCTTTCTTGTTTTTTTTAATCTTTTTATACTTACTTCAACTGGCAAATCAAATAAAAAAGTTAAATCAGGTTGTAGGTTTTTTTGAACTAAGTCTTTAAGTACATCAATCTCCTCATCCTCAACACCCTTGCCTCCTGATTGATAAGCGTAAGACGCATCTGTAAATCTATCACTTATCACAATTGCACCGCTCGTTAATCCTGGACGAATAACTTTTTCAATATGCTCGTTTCTCGCAGCAAACATTAGAATTGTTTCAGTTTTAGGTGTCATTTCATCGTGAAGCAATATTTCCCTTAATCTTTCTCCAAGTTCAGTGCCCCCTGGTTCCCTCGTCATAATGAAGTCTAACTTTAAATTTGTAAGATATTCTTTAATAAACTCAATATGCGAAGTTTTACCTGCCCCATCGACACCTTCAAGCGTAATAAATTTTCCTAATTGATTCATTTTTGATATTTTCTTACTGCTTCATTATGTTCTTTTAAAGTTTTTGAGAAATGATGAGTTTTATTATCACCTTTTGCGACAAAATAAAAAGCATTAGTTTCTGCAGGGTTTAATGCTGCTTCAATTGTATCAAAACCTGGTAAACAAATGGGAGATGGCGGAAGACCATTCCTTGTATATGTATTATAAATTGTATCTATCATGAGGTCTTTTCTTGAAAGATTGCCTTTAAAATTATCCTTCATCCCATATATCACAGTAGGATCACTTTGAAGTGGCATTCCTATTCTTAATCGATTTACAAATACTCCTGCTATCAAGCTTGCTTCATCTCTATTACCTAGCTCTTTTTCAATAATTGATGCCACGATTAAAGCCTCATATTTATTCTTATATGGTAAACCAGGTGTTTTATCTTTCCATGCCCTATTTAATTTTTGCATCATTAAATTATAAGATTGCTTCAGAATTTCAATATCAGGTGTACCTTTGTAAAAATAATAAGTATCTGGAAAAAATAGTCCCTCAAGATCTTTATAGTGAATACCTAATATTTTTCTTAAATCATCATCTGAAGAATAAGAAACTTCTTGCTTTAATAAATTATTATTTTTTATTTTTTTAAAATTATCTTCAAATGTTGTCCCCTCAACAAATGTAATTGGATAAAGAATCCCTTCACCTTTAACTAATAGTGTTAACAATTCGTTGGGGCTAATATTATTTTCTAAAAAATAATGGCCACTTTTTATACTTTCTGTTCTATTTGTAAGCTTGGCTAAAATCTTGAATCTCAATGCATCAGGTAAGACATTATTTGTAACAAGCTCATTTGTTATTTGCTTAAAGTTAGCGCCCTTCTTAACTTCAAAAAATTCATTCTCCTCACTCACATCAAGAGAAATGAACGGATAACTGACTATCCAAATAAAAAAAACAAAAGTTAAAGCGGCAGAAAAAAATATACTTCTCTTTTGTGGTTTAGAAAAAATAGGTTGGGTTTTTTTTAAAGATTTTATAAAGCTTTTTTGAGCCTTATTCAGAATTAATTTAAGATCAGTGCGATTCATTTATAAGCTTATTAATTAAGTTGGCTAATTTTCCTTTATTCCATTTTATATTTTTAAAACTTAAAACCGGAAGTGCCCCAAATATTGAATTAGTAACAATGACTTCATCAGCCTCTTTTAGCTGATCAAGTTTGAGAGGTGAATAATTCATCGTTAAATTTAGTTTTTTTATATTTTTTTCAATAATTTGTTTTGTTACGCCATGAATGCCATATCTTTTATTACTTGATGTGAATAAATTTTTACCATACCTTATAAATAAACTTGATCTAGCGCAATCACATATATTGTCATTAGCATCAAGCATAATGGCATCAAAAAACTTATTTGCTAAGCCTTTTCTAGCAAGTACATTTTCTAATCTATTTAGATGTTTGATACCTGCGTGAGATGTATCTGAAGCCCGAATTTTAGTAGTGGTTAGATGCACCCCTTCTTTAAATAAAGCATATTTCTCTTTATCATAATCAATCTTTAATAAAATACGCGTTGGTTTGATTTCCTTTTTAAAATCATAACCAGAGGTTGATTCACCCCGTGTAACAATAATTTTTGCTATAAAAATTCCTTTTTCAGGAAAAAGTTTTTGTATGTCACTTAACAATAATTTATCGCTTGGACTTGGTATATCAATACTTTTTAAATCTTTTGCTAATTTACGATAATGAGCATTCCACTGCTTTGGTTTGTTATTCTCAACAAGAAACGTTCTGAAAGCGCCGTCACCGAAGGCAAGTCCTCGATCAAAAGGACTTAGAGAGTTTTTTTTGTCGCCATTAATTAAGAAATTTTTAGCCACAATTTTTTGATTTAATATTTTTTAAATACAAGACTTCCATTTGTTCCACCAAAACCAAAATTATTTTTTAGTGCTGCCTTAATATCTAGTTCTCTTGCTTCATTCGCACAATAATCTAAATCGCATTGTGGGTCTTGATTAAAAATATTTATCGTTGGTGGGGAAATTTGATGATGGATAGCTAATGCAGTAAAAACTGATTCAATACCACCAGCCCCACCCAGCAAATGTCCTGTCATTGACTTTGTAGAATTTACAACTAATTTCTTAGCATGTTCATTAAAGGTTTCTTTGATGGCATTTGTTTCATTAAGGTCGCCTAATGGCGTTGATGTACCATGAGCATTGATATAGTTAATATCATCTGCATTAATTCCTGCATTTTTTATGGCCGTTAACATTGATCTTTTTGGCCCGTCCACTGTAGGTGCTGTAATATGGAAAGCGTCTGCACTCATACCGTAACCTGATAACTCACAGTAAATTTTTGCGCCTCTTTTTTTTGCGTGTTCCATTTCTTCTAAAATCATTACACCTGCACCCTCTCCAATTACAAACCCATCTCTATCTGTATCCCAAGGTCTTGAAGCAGTTTTTGGGTCATCATTCCTAGAACTTAGAGCTTTTGCAGAACAGAAACCTGCAACTGTTAAGGGTGTTATGGCAGCCTCTGCGCCCCCTGCGACCATTACGTCTGCATCACCATATTCGATCATGCGACTTGCATCCCCTATTGAGTGTGTTCCAGATGTACATGCGGTAACAATTGAAATATTTGGCCCTTTTAAACCAAGTGCGATTGAGAGGTTGCCAGCAACCATATTAATTATGGTTCCTGGGACAAAAAAAGGTGAAATTTTTCTTGGGCCACCAACTCTCAAAGATTCAGCTTGTTGCTCAATTAAATTAACTCCTCCAATTCCTGAGCCTATCGAAGTCCCAATTCTTTCAGCATTAGTTTCATTTACCTCAAGACCTGAATCATTAAAAGCCTCATACGCAGCTACTAGGCCGTACTGTATGAAAGTGTCCATTCTTCGAGCATCTTTAGGGTTTAGGTATGCTTTTGGATCAAAATCTTTAACTTCACCTGCAATAGTTGATGAAAAAGATGATTCAAAACTGTTTGTATCGAAATTTGTGATATTTGAGATGCCAGATTGGCCTTCAATAATACTTTTCCATGAATTAGTTACACCAATTCCAACGGGTGTTACCAAACCCAGTCCGGTAATTACTACTTTTCTCTTATTCATGAATTGACCCAACTGGATATGTATTGGGTTTCAAAGATAACTTACTTAAGATTCGCGTTTATGTAATCAATGGCTTGCTGAACAGTTGTAATTTTTTCTGCTTCTTCATCAGGTATTTCAGTATTGAACTCCTCTTCTAAAGCCATTACCAATTCAACAGTATCAAGTGAATCTGCGCCTAAATCGTTTATAAAAGATGACTCATTTTTTAAACTTGCTTCATCAGTACCCAGCTGTTCTGAAACTATTTTTTTCACTCTTTGTTCAATATCAGACATTATGAAATTACCCCTTTTTTTAAAATAACAAATTAGTGTTGCGACATTTTATCAAATGAATCCTATTTTTATAACTTTTTTTTTAATAAATAAAAAAAAACCTAAAATTCAATGATTAACATAATTTAAGCCATTAACATCCCACCATTGATATGAATTGTTTCTCCTGTAATATAATCAGCATCATCCGAGGCTAAAAAGAGAACTGCTTTAGCAACATCTGATGAATTACCCAGTCTGGCTAATGGAATATGTGATAGAAGCTTTTCTTTCTGATCATCTGAAAGCGCTTTTGTCATATCGGTGTCTATAAAACCTGGCGCAACACAATTTACAGTAATGCCTCTGTTACCGACCTCCTGAGCTAAAGATTTTGTAAACCCGGTTATACCAGCTTTAGATGCGACATAATTAGTTTGTCCTGCATTACCCATATGACCCACAACAGAAGAAATATTAATAATTTTTCCATATCTACTTTTCATCATACTTCTTAAAACAGATTTACTTAGCTTAAAAATTGAAGTTAGGTTTGTACTTAATACACTATCCCATTCCTCATCCTTCATTCTAATCAATAAGTTATCTTTTGTGATACCAGCATTATTCACTAAAATTTGTATATCACCATATTTCTCACTGACTGATTTGATTAACGAATCAATGGATTCAGCACTATTCACATCTAAGACCATTCCTTCACCTTCATTTTTATGCGAAGCAAGGGCCTCTGAAATGTTTGAAGCTCCCTTTGATGATGTGGCCGTTCCAATAACAATTGCTCCATTAATTGCAAGTTCACTGGCGATTGCCATTCCAATTCCTCTACTCGCACCCGTCACCAAAACAATCTTTTTACTTACATTCATTTTATGTTCCTAATTTAAACAAATTATTAATTACTTATTAAGATAATCGAGTGAATCTATAGAATCAATCGAGACAAAATCTAAATCTTTATTTATTCTTCTTCCAAGGCTCGTAAGAACTTTACCTGGGCCAATTTCCAAATATGTATCTATTTTATTTACACTAATAAATTCAATGGACTGTGTCCATTTTACAGGATTAAACATTTGATAAAAAAGGCCTTCTTTAATTTTATCAACGTTATCATATGCGATTGCCTCATAATTTTGAATAACGGGAAATTTTGGATTTCTAAAATCAATTGGTTTCAAAAATTCTCCAAATTCATTTGCTGCAGATTTCATAAGGCTGCAATGAGATGGGACACTAACAGGAAGAATAATTGCCCTTTTGGCTCCTGCTGATTTAAAGACTTCAAGTGATGCTTCAATTGCTATTTTGTCTCCTGCCACTACTACTTGACCCGGGGAGTTAAAATTCACAGCCTCCACAACACCATTCGTTTGTAAATCATGACAAATATTAACAACTTCACTATCTGACAAACCTAAAATTGCTGCCATTGCGCCCTTTCCTTCAGGAACAGCATTTTGCATTAACTGTGCTCTTTTCTTAACAATTTGTAGCCCAGTTTCAAATGAAAAAACCTTAGCGGCCACTAATGCTGTAAATTCACCTAAACTATGTCCTGCGGCAAATAGCGGATCGAGAATATTGTTTTTTTCAAGCACTCTCCATGTAGCAATCCCTGCTGTCAACATAAGAGGTTGCGTATTTTCTGTTTGATTAATGTCGGTATTTTCAACATTCACCATATCCCAAAAATTCACATTAAGAATATCTGATGCTTCTTCGAAGGTTTGTTTAACCTCGGCAATAGAGGATAAATTATTCATCATCCCAACTGATTGTGATCCCTGTCCAGGAAATAAAGCTATAAAATTATTCACTATTTAAATCCTTATAAGTGCTGAACCCCAGGTAAAACCACCCCCGAATGCTTCCATTAAAATTAAATGACCAGATTTTATTTTTTTTTCTTTGATACCATAATCAAGCGCTAGTGGAATAGATGCTGCTGAAGTATTTCCTTGTTCATCAATCGTGACAATCACTTTGTCCATACTCATGTTTAATTTTTTAGCAGTTGCTTCAAGAATACGAATATTTGCCTGATGAGGAACCACCCAGTCGATATCCTCCTTTGCAAGTTTATTAGAGCTAAGCGTTTCATCAACAATCATATCTAATGTGTTGACAGCCATTTTAAATACTTGATTACCTCTCATATCAATTGTCTCTTTAAATACACCCGCTTGTTCTTTTTTGGTGACATGGAGTAAATCTTCATATTCTCCTTGTGCATGGATATGAGTAGATAAAATACCTTCTTTATTTGAACTTGATAGGATAACTGCGCCTGAACCATCCCCCCATAAAATCGCATTACTTCGATCAGAATAATCAGTGATCCTCGACATCGCATCTGCCCCAACAACCAATACATTTTTAGCAGAATTTGTTTTAATAAACTTATCAGCAATTGAGAGCGCATATATAAAACCACTACAAACCGCTTGGATATCAAATGCTGGGCATTCTTTGATTTTTAATTTTTTTTGTAAGATACATGCTGTACTTGGGAAGACTTTATCCGGCGTTGTAGTTGCAACGATAATTAAATCGATATCATTTGGCTGTAAATTTGCATCTTTAATTGCATTTTTTGCTGCTTCAAAAGCCAAATCACTTGTTAATTGATCTTTGGCAATAATATGTCTTTTTTTAATTCCTGTTCTTGAAGTAATCCATTCATCGGTTGTATCTAATGTTAACTCGAGGTCGCTATTAGTTAAAATTTTCTCTGGAAGATAGCTCCCACAACCTTTAATTTTTGAATAAATCATCAGATAATTTTATATTATTGATTCAACTTTTAGCTGATCTTTAATTTTTGATATGACGTCATTTTCTGATTCTGAAATCGTTGTCTCTAAAGCATGGATAAAAGCAAACTCATCCGCGCCTCCATGACTTTTTACGACTATTCCATTTAATCCTAAAAATGATGCTCCATTATAGCGACGAGGATCTAATCTTTTTTTAAAACGCTTAAGCACAGGCAGAGCAATAATAGCTGAAATTTTTGTGAGCCAATTACGCTTAAATTCTAACGTCAAAAAATTTGCCATCATTTTGGCGAGTCCTTCTGTTGTCTTAAGAGATATATTTCCTGTAAAACCATCGCAAACTACCACATCTGTAGTTCCTTTAAATATATCATCACCCTCGACATTACCATAAAAATTTAAGTGACTATCTCTGAATAATTCAGCAGATTTTTTTACCACCTCACTTCCTTTCATCGATTCACTGCCATTACTCAATAATCCGATAGATGGATTATTTTTTTTATGTAAAACATTTGTCAAGATAGAACCCATAATTCCAAATTGAAGAAGTTGTTCGGGTGTGCAATCAGCATTTGCACCCAGGTCTAACATACAAGTTGTGCCATTATCACTTGGTAACTCACTTGATATGGCTGGTCTATCGATTCCAGGTAACATTCTCAAAACAAATCTAGCAGTAGCCATAAGAGCCCCTGTATTACCAGCACTCACGCAGGCATCAGCTGCACCTTCTTTTACTAAATTAATACTGACGCGCATTGATGAGTCTTTTTTGTTTTTTAGCGCGGTTTGAGGGAGCTCATCCATTCCGACAACTTGGGTTGTGTGATGGACAGATATTCTAGGGTGATTAAGTGATTTTTTCTTTTTTAAAATTTTAGTTATCTTATCGGCGTCACCAACAAGAATAATTGAAATATTTTCATATTTTTTTAAAATTTTTAATGCCGCGGGGACGGTTACCGGTGGTCCGAAGTCCCCACCCATTGCATCAACTGAAATTTTATGTTGCATCAGTTAATAATAGACAAATGTCTACTAACCTTTTGTCTCGATTACTTTTTTGCCTTTATAAAAACCTGTTGCGCTAACATGATGTCTTAAATGTGTCTCGCCTGTTGTTTTTTCAATTGCTATTGCAGCATTTGATAGCCCATCATGAGATCGTCTCATGTTTCTTCGTGATGGTGATTTTTTACTTTTTTGAACAGCCATAAGGTACTCCTAATATTTAAAATTAAACTCTGATTTTCAAAGCTATGAGAATTTAATATTTAATTAAAAAACAAGCTTTAACACAAATTAAAACGAGATTTTATCATAAATCTAATTTTTTTTTAAATTTTACCGTTCTTGTTTCCCCTGACTAAATAAGTATTATAAAGAAGAATATGACTTTTATTTTATAGAGATTTATAAGATGATTAGTTGACGAGCTATCCAAAGATTATTTTCAACATGTTATAATTGTGAGCTCGAATTACAAACTGCAATACACAATTTGTAACAATTTTTATAGAACTAATAGTCAAAGGAATCATTTTTTGATATCGAAAATTCTCATTGCCAATAGAGGCGAAATAGCTGTTCGGATAATAAGAGCTTGTAAAGAAATGGGTATTACAAGTGTCGCAATCTATTCCAATGCAGACAGGCACGCTTTGCATGTAAAAAAAGCTGATGAGGCCTATTTCATTGGTGCTGATCCTTTATCTGGCTACTTAAATGCCCACTGGATTGCTAATGTAGCAGTTACTGCAGGCTGTGATGGCGTTCACCCTGGCTATGGTTTTTTATCAGAAAATTCAAATTTTGCTGCTATTTGCAAAAATCGTGGATTAAAGTTCATAGGGCCTGACTCTGAAGTTATTCAAAAGATGGGTGACAAGATTGAGGCAAGAAAAGCCATGATCAAAGCAGGTGTACCTGTTATTCCTGGAAGCGAAGGAAATGTTAAAGACCTAAACGAAGCTGTAAAAATATCAAAGGATATTGGTTTTCCAGTTATGATTAAAGCAACAAACGGTGGTGGTGGAAGAGGTATTCGAAGATGTGATAACGAAAAAGAAGTCGAGTCAAATTATGAAAGAGTAATTTCTGAAGCAACTAAAGCGTTTGGCAGTCCTGAAGTCTTTATTGAGAAATGTGTTTTAAATCCTAAGCACATTGAGGTTCAGGTTTTAGCTGATCAAGATAACAATGCCATTCATCTATTTGAACGGGATTGTTCTATTCAACGTCGAAATCAAAAACTTATTGAAATTGCTCCATCGCCTCAACTTAACGAAGAGCAAAGATCTTACATTGGTGATCTTGCTGTAAAGGCGGCTAAAGCAGTAAATTATCAAAATGCGGGGACTGTTGAATTTCTTCTTGATAGTGAAAATAATTTTTACTTTATGGAGATGAATACCCGTTTGCAAGTGGAGCACACAATTACAGAAAACATAACTGGCGTGGATATTGTTCAGGAACAAATTAGAATTGCCAGTGGATTAAAACTTCGATATAAACAAGATGAAATTAAGCATAGAGGTTATTCTATCGAATTCAGGATTAATGCTGAAGATCCAAAACAAGAATTTGTGCCTTCATTTGGTAAAGTTACTCGATATTATGCTGCTGGTGGACCTGGAGTAAGAACTGACGCATCAATTTATACTGGTTATATTATTCCTCCATATTATGATTCAATGTGCGCTAAACTTATAATTTGGGCGTTGAATTGGGAAGATGCAGTTGCAAGAGGCATTAGAGCTCTTGGAGATATTGGTGTTTTTGGTGTAAAAACTACAATCCCTTATTATGTTGAAATTTTAAAGAATGAAAAATTTATTGGAGCAGACTTTAATACAAGCTTTGTTGAATCAAATCCTGAGCTAACCGATTATAATGAAGAGCTTCCCCCAACTGTTATTGCTGCTGCAATTGGGGCTGCTATCGCTGCTCATGAAGGAATTTAAAAAAATATGAAGAAAATAGATATAACAGAACTAGTTTTACGAGATGGTCACCAGTGTCATATTGCCACAAGACTGAGAACTGAGGACATGCTTCCAATCTGCTCACAACTTGATGCACTTGATTTTTGGTCAATTGAAGCTTGGGGAGGTGCTACTTTTGATGCTTGTGTAAGATATTTAAAAGAAGATCCATGGGAAAGATTACAAAAACTTAGAAAAGCGCTTCCCAATAGTCGTATTCAGATGTTATTGAGAGGTCAAAATCTCCTTGGTTATAGGCATTATTCAGATGATGTTGTTGATCTTTTTGTAAAGAAATCAGTTGAGAATGGGGTAGATGTTTTTAGAGTTTTTGACGCAATGAATGATATAAGAAATATCGAAACATCTATTAAAGCAGTAAAAAAATATAAAAAACATGCAGAAGGCACATTAAGTTATACAACTTCTCCCGTTCATAACAATGAGTACTTTCTTGAAATGGCGAAAAAATTAGAGTCTATGGGGAGTGATACATTAGCTATTAAAGATATGGCTGGGTTATTAAATCCTCAGACTACAAAAGAGCTGGTTTCATTATTAGTAAAGAATATTAGTATTCCAATTCACATTCATAGTCATGCAACTGCTGGACTTGCTAGCCTAAATTTAATTGCTGCAGTTGAAGCTGGAGCAACAATAATTGATACATGTAATTCAAGTTTTTCTGAAGGAGCGAGTCACCCAACTACAGAATCAATAATTGCTGCCCTCCAAAGTATGGGGTATGACATAAATATTGATATTTCTGCTATTGAGCCAATAAGCGAACACCTTAGGGAGGTTCGTAAAAAATATTGGCAATTTGAGTCAGAATTTACAGGAGTTGACCCGAGAGTTTTATCAAATCAAGTCCCTGGTGGAATGATATCTAATCTTTCTAATCAGTTAAAAGATCAAGATGCTTTGGAGAAAATGAGCGATGTACTAAAGGAAATTCCTGAGGTCAGAAAAGACTTAGGGTATCCCCCTCTAGTCACTCCCACATCACAAATTGTTGGAACCCAAGCTGCGTTAAACGTAATAACTGGTAAAAGATATAAGACTGTAACTAATGAAGTAAAAAATTACTTTCTTGGCCAGTATGGCGCTGCGCCAGGAAAAGTAAATGAAGAGATAAAATCAATTGCTATTGGTGATCAAGAAGTCATAACTTGTCGTCCAGCGGATAAGCTAAAACCTGAGATAGACAATCTTCGAGTCAAGGCTGAAGAAATCATAAAAAATGACGAAGACCTTCTGACATATGCTATGTTTCCAGATTTAGCAACCTCTTATCTTAAAGAAAGGAATGCGGGATCTCTTGTTCCTGAAGAATTACTTATAAAAAGTGACGTTAGTGATCAAAGTAATCGGTACGCACCTTCAGAATTTAATATTACACTTCACGGTGAAACTTATCATATTAATCTTACCGGCTCAGGCAAATCAGGTGATGCAGAAAGACCTTTTTACGTTTCTGTAGATGGTATTTCAGAGGAAGTTCTTGTCGAAACACTAGACCAAGTCATTGTCGAAAATGGTTCTGTTAAGAATACTGAAAATGGAAAGGAAGGAAGTAAAGAAAAAGCTACAAAGCACTCTCGCCCTACTCATGATGGATGCGTTACTACAGCAATGCCAGGCACTATAATTGATATTAAGGTAAAGGTTGGTGATAGTGTTAGTGCTGGAGATAGTGTTATCGTTATTGAAGCCATGAAAATGGAGAATGAAATTCAAGCTTCAAAATCTGGTGTTGTCGTTGCAATCCACGTATCGAACGGTGATAGCGTATCTCCAAATGAAACATTAATTGAAATACAGCCGCAATAAATAAAAAGAATTTATTCTTTTATGAATGAAATTATTCTTGCATCTTCATCAAAGTATCGACAAGAACTTCTCAGAAGGCTTACTATAAACTTTATCTCCATATCACCAAATATTGATGAAGAAAAGTTCGATAATGAAAATTTTGAGGATTTAGCAAGAAGGCTGTCAAATGAAAAAGCTCAAGTTATTTCAAAAAAATATCCCTCCGCTTTTGTAATCGGTTCAGATCAAACAGCTGAATATAAAAATAAAGAGGTAAGAAAACCTTTAAATAAAGAAAAAGCTTTTTTGCAGCTAAAAGAGCTTAGTGGCCAAACTTTAAATTTTTTTTCAGGTGTTTGCTTAAAAAATTATCAACGAAATATTTCGATTGATGAAGTTGTTAAATTCTCTGTCACTTATAAAAAGCTCTCTGAAAAGCAAATAAAAAATTATCTTGAGTTAGAGGATCCCACAAATTGTGTTGGAAGCATTAAATCTGAAGGGTTAGGTATTATGCTTTTAGAAGAAATCCAATGCAATGACCCTACTGCTGTTATTGGACTACCTTTGATTAAATTATCACAAATGTTTGAAAAATTTGGAGTTATTTAATTGAGTATTACTTCCAAAAGAAATGGAAAATTATTTCTTATTCCTACTTCCATTGAACAAGAATTCAACAATGATTTTTTATTAGAAGCTGATAAAAAAAAATTAAAAAAAATAAAGAATTTTATTGTTGAAAGTCCAAAAGTAGCAAGAAAAGCCCTAAAAAAAATTAGCTTAGAGGAAACAATCCAAGATTTAAATATTATGGAGCATAGTAAAAAATTTTCATTTGAATCAATTGATGATTACTTTAAACCAATATTTGATGGATTTGACCTTGGTTTATTATCTGATTCAGGAACACCCTGTATTGCAGACCCAGGAGCCAAAATTGTATCCAAAGCCCATGAGCTAAAAATAGAGGTTGTACCCTTAGTTGGACCCTCTTCAATCATTCTAGGTTTGATGGCATCAGGATTTAATGGACAAAATTTTTGCTTTCATGGTTATGTACCCATTCAAGAAAATAAAAAAAATGAATTTTTTAAACAAATTCAAATTGACATAAAGAAAAAACAGGAAACGCAAATTTTTATAGAAACCCCATACCGTAATAATAAATTATTAGATGATATTTTAAAGTTAAATAATCAATCTTTAAGATTGTGTATAGCAATTAATTTAACTGGTAATGATCAATCGATTCATATGGGCACAATTAAAGAGTGGCATAAGAAAAAAATTCCTGAGTTAGATAAAAAACTATGTGTTTACCTTATTAATTAAATCCTTAATTGGTTTGAAAGTTTTTCTATAAATCTCATTTACCCCAAATTTATTTATTAAAGCGATATGTCTCTTTGTAGGGTATCCCTTGTGTGTATGAAGCTCATATTGTGGATATAACTCATGTAAGGACTCCATGTGTCTATCTCTTTCAACTTTAGCGATAATTGAAGCAGCAGAGATAGATGGTATCAATGAATCACCCCTTACTACCGTCATCATCCCAATTCCTTCTATTTTAGGGGCATAAAGACCATCAATAAAACATTGCTTAGGCCTTTTATTTAATGCTAATAATGCTCTTTTCATTGCTAACAACGAAGCATTCAAAATATTTAACTTATCGATTTCCTCAACACTTGCCATCGCAAAAGAAAAATCAATCGCATTATTTTTTATTTCTACGTATAGGTCTTTTCTTATCTTTGGGGAAATTTTTTTTGAGTCATCTAAATTTTTTATACAAATACTTTCATCTAAAACTACAGCTGATGCAAATACGGGTCCACATAACGGACCTCTGCCTGCCTCATCTACCCCGCAGATGAAACTCATTTTAAAAATGGTTTAATTGTTTTATAAATTAAAGCTGATGTATTTTTTTTTAATCCTGAATGGAGCTTTTGAAATTTAAATTCTATTTTTTTTAGATATATTTTATCTTCAATAATTTCATTAGCCTTTTTACTCAATAAGGATGGTATGGCTTTATGTTGCAACATCTCTGGAACAATGTTTTCTTTGAGTAAAATATTAGGTAAGCCAACATTTGGTATCAATCGAAGCATTTTCCAAGCAAAATAAGAAATCCATGATCCCTTATAAATTATAATCATGGGCTTCTTGTGCAAAGCGACTTCAAGAGTGGCAGTCCCTGAAGCAACTATCGCTAGATTAGAGCATCCAATTATTTCTTCAACATTTTGTTTGTAAAGCTTGAAACTCTTTATTGGATTTTCTTTTAGTCGACTACTTATGTAAGCATAATTTCTATCGTTATTTGCAGGGACTAAAAATTTCGCATTAGGATAAATTTTTAATAAATTTCTCGCTGATTCAAGCAAAACATCCGTATGTGCCGTTAATTCTCCCATCCTACTTCCAGGTAAAAGCGCGATAATTAGTTGGTTAAGGTTGAGCTTCAATTTCTTTCTATACTTATTGGTATTTGGTTTTAAAGAAATACTATTTGCAAGGGGATGGCCTACAAAAGTAGCCTTAACGCCAACCTTATCAAATAATGGTTTTTCATGAGGAAAAATAGAAAAAATATGGTCGGTAGATTTTTTTATTTTATAAACTCTATTTGGCCTCCATGCCCATACAGATGGTGCAACATAATGAAAAGTTGGAATTCCAAACTGTTTTAATTTTTTTTCAACGTTAAAATTAAAATCTGGGGCATCAACACCTATAAAAATATCTGGTTTTTCAGTCTTTAGATATTTGATTAATTTATAACGCAAAAAAAGTAACTTTGGAATATTCGGGATTACTTGAAGGACGCCGTACAAAGAAAGGTTTGTGAAATCAAAATAAGATTTCAGCCCATGTTTTTCCATAAGAGGGCCACCAACACCAATAAATTTTATGGTTTTATCTTTATTTTTTATGAAAGCCATTAGCTGGCTAGCAATTAAATCACCTGATGGCTCACCTGCTAGTATTGCTATTTTAGCCACTTAGCCTTATCAGTCCTCTTTTTGATCTTTCGATAAAGTCTAAATAAAGACCAACCTCTTTTGAAGATTTTTTTAGCTCTTCAAGCTCTATTTTTGCTTGCTCAATAGAATTTTCTTTCATATAAATACTTCTATAGCCTTTTTTTATATCAAGAATTGCTTCAACACTAAAACCTCTTCTCTTCAAACCTTCAGAGTTTATGCCATTTGGAAAGGCATTCCCCCCCCTACTCACAGCTCTCACATAAGGAGGAACATCTTGAGATAATAAAGTACCTCCCATAGTAATGACATGTGCGCCGATTTTACAGAATTGATGAATAGCCGTTAATCCTCCTAAAACTACGAAATCATCAATTTCTACATGTCCAGCCAAAGTAACGCTATTGGCTAAGACAATATTATTTTTAACGATACAGTCGTGAGCAATATGGACATAAGCCATAATCCAATTATCATTTCCAATAGCAGTTTTGTTGTTACCTTCAACTGTTCCTGTATTAATGGTACAAAATTCTCTTATTGTATTCCTATCTCCAATCTCCAAGAAAGTCTCTTGACCTTTATATTTCATATCTTGTGGTTGTTCGCCTATAGATGAATAGTGAAAGATTTTATTTGACTTACCTATTCTAGTTTGACCTGTAATATTAACGTGGCTCCCTACCTCAGTTCCACTGCCAATTTCAACTGACTTACCAATTAATGAGTAGGGGCCAATTTTGACATTTTCATCTAGTTTTGCTTGAGGATGAACGATAGCAGTTGGATGAATATCTTGCTCAAATTCCATTTTAATTATCTTTCTCTTAGATTTCTTTTAATACGCACATGATTTCAGCTTCTGCAGCAATTTCATCTTCTACCATCGCGATACCCTTATATTTCCATATACCTTTAATTGTTCTCTCAATAGAGACATTTAATTTTAGTTGGTCTCCAGGAATAACAGGTTTTTTAAATCTAGCTTTATCTATTCCCACAAAATAATACACAGAATGATCATTAGGCTTATCATTTATCGTTTTAAAAGATAATATTGCTGCGGCCTGAGCGAGTGCCTCAACAACAAGTACGCCCGGCATGACAGGATAGTGCGGAAAATGGCCAGGGAAAAAAGGTTCATTAATCGTTACATTTTTTATTGCATCGATACTCTTACCTAGCTCATATGACAAAACTTTATCAACCAAAACAAATGGATATCTGTGTGGGAGGTGATCTAAAATTTGATTGATATCCATTGATGTATCTTTTGTCATTTCATACCTTTTTTTAACATAAACTTAACTGCAAACTTTAACCAGTCTTTGTGGTTTAATGGGGGCACCGCTCCTGTAAACCTCTGTCCTTCTTTTTTAATTGATCGTGCTATTGGTGTTGTGGGTGAAATCACAGTTTTATCAGCTATTGAAATATTCGGACCTATCCTAGCACCGCCACCAATCATGCAATGCTTACCAATTTTTGAGCTTCCTGCAAATCCTGCCATTGCAGCAATAATTGTCCCTTCACCAATAATACAATTATGAGCGATATGGACCAAATTATCAATTTTTACTCCTGTTTTAATCGTTGTATCATCAATTGCACCACAATCTATTGTTGTATTGGCTCCAATATCGACATTATCTTCAATTACAACACTTCCTGTTTGTGGAATCTTAGACCAACTTCCATCACTATCAGGCGCATAACCAAAGCCATCTGTACCAATTCTTGAGCCTGAAAACAGTACGCAATTATTTCCTATTTTCACTTTGTTCTCAATGCTAACATTCGCATGAATAATTGTATTATTTCCTATAGCTACATCGTGACCAATTGAAACATTTGGACCAATTTGTATATTTTTTCCTAATAAGCAACCTTCTCCAATAACTGTATTTGCTGCTATATAGGCATTTTGACCAATCTTTGCATCCTTACCAATAACCACTGATGAATGAATTCCTTGGTTTGTTTGTTCATTTTGGCTATCGAATAAGGTTGCAATCTTTGAAAATGCTAAATATGGATTTTTAACAACTATATAGTCCTTATCCCAATACTTTAAATCATCCTGTTTAATTAAAATAACCTTAGATTTAGTATCACTTAATTTTGGAATATAAGAAGCATCAGATAAAAAAGAAATGGAACTATCATTTGCTGATTCTAGTGAAGAAATATTATCTATAACAATATTATTTGATGATGCTTTTCCGTTAACTAATTCTGCCAATTCAGAACATTTATATTCTTTCACCATTTAAATTAGCAATCTTTTATTTAGCTTTACCTAAAGCCTTGATGAGATCATCTGTAATATCAATTCCTTTGGAGGCATAAGCTACCCCTTGATACAGAATCAGATCATACTTCTCTTTTTCAGCTAGCTCCTCAATTGATTTATTAATTTGTTGTTGTAGCTTCCCAATTTCTTCACGTCTTCTTATATCAATATCTTCTCTTAACTCTCTTTCAATTCTTTGAATTTCAATTTTAGAATTTTGAATTTTTTTCTGAGCTTTTTGTTTATCGGAATCGGACATGGTTAAACTATTTTTTTTATAATCTTTTTCTTGAGCTTGGATGGCTTTACCTTTTTTTTGAAGGTCATCAGTTCTTGATTTGAATTCTTTTTCGAGCTTTTTATTACTGGATGCAGTTTGAGGAGCATCTTTTAATACTTTCTCAACAACAACATATCCAATTTTAATTTCAGCATGAAGTGAAAGCGGAATCAATAAAAAAATACTTAATAAAATACCTACATATGTTTTGTTAATCATCTTATCTCCTCAATTAAATTTTTTTAAAAATTCGTGCCCATACCAAACTGGAACACTTCTGTTTCATCTAGATTATCATCATTTAGCGCCTTAGCAAATGATACATTTATAGGTCCGAAAGGAGAAACCCATAAAACAGAGAGTCCTGCTGAAAATCTCATTTCATCCAAAGCAATATTTTCGTCTTCTTCCCAAACACCCCCACCATCTATAAAGGTTTCTAAACGCACTTGGTCTTTGAATGCACCTCCAGGAAGCGGGAATAGTATTGAAGTGTTAGCCACAATCTTTGTCGTACC
>JABBAU010000007.1 GCA_018607785.1 Methylobacillus sp. | reverse complement strand
GATATCTTTGATTCAAAAGTTAACCTAAAAGGCTTTGCTTTCAAAGGGCAATACATGATTGAAGATAACATTAAATTCAACGTTGCTTATGCGCATGGTGAAATTAATGACAAATCTGTAGGCTGTACCCCAGGTGTCGCCGGTGATACCAAAATGTGTATAGATGAAATGGATTTGATTCAACTGGATTTGACCTATAAATTCTAGGTCAAGTGTATGACCCGTCTCCTTGGCAAAAAAACCCACTTCGGTGGGTTTTTTTTATTCTTTAGCTAAATTAATTGTGTATTTAGGTATTTCGACGGTGATATCTTGATCTTTGACTTTTGCTTGGCAAGAGAGTCTCGAAGTAGGTTCTAACCCCCAAGCTTTATCTAACATATCATCTTCTTCTTCTTCAGATTCATCTAGTGAGGAAAATCCTTCTTTAATCACAACATGGCACGTAGTGCAGGCACAAACTTGATCACAAGCATGCTCAATATCTATATGATTTTTTAATAAAACACTGCATATTGATTCACCAGATTCAGCTTCCAAGACATCACCATCTGGACAGAGATCATGAGGTAGCACAATAATTTTGGGCATTTATAATTCCAATTTGTTAATTGATTTCCCTGTTAAGGCTTTTTGAATAGATCGATCCATTCTTTTGGCCGCAAAGGGCTCACTTTGTGAGTTTAATTTTTTAGTCGCTTCTTTAATTTTATCTTTATTTGAAGAATTAAGTGCATTTATTAAATCTTTTAAACCATTTTTTATTTGGCTTAATTCGGATTCTGTAAGAAGGTCTTTATCTGTATCCAAAGCTTTTTGCGTTAATTCAATTAATTGATTGGCATCTACCTTTGCCTCAGCCAGTATTCTGGAATTTTTATCTTCTTCTGCTAAATCGTATGATGATTGAAGCATTGTCTTAATTTTATCTTCAGATAACCCATAACTCGGTTTTACCTCTATGGAAGCTTTTACATTGGTTGTTGTTTCTTCTGCAGAAACTGATAATAAACCATCTGTATCCACCTGAAAGGTGACTTTAATTTTTGCTGCACCTGCCACCATAGGAGGTATTTTTCTTAAAGTAAATTTTGCTAGAGAACGACAATCATCGACTAATTCTCTTTCACCTTGGACTACATGAATACTCATTGCCGTTTGACCATCTTGATAAGTTGTAAATTCTTGTGCCATGGCGACGGGTAATGTCGTATTTCTCGGGATTATTCTTTCCACAATACTTCCCATTGTTTCAATACCCAATGAAAGCGGTGTGACATCAAGCAAAAGAAGATCTTCTTGACCATTTCCGGCTAAAATATTGGCTTGGATTGCTGCACCTAATGCAACGACTTCATCAGGGTTTAAGTCATTAAGTAAATCTTGTTTAAAAAAGCTCTTAACCGCTTCTTGTATACACGGCATTCTTGTCGAACCACCCACCATAATGATGCCATCAATTTCATCAGTGCTGAGTTTAGCGTCATTTAAGGCACTTTTAGTTGCTTCAATCGTTTGTTTAATTAAATCATCAACTAAAGTTTTAAATTGCTCACGTGTAAATGTCTCTTGAATTTCTTTTCCGTTGATGACCTTTAAAACTTCAACCTCTTTATTATTGGAGAGTGATTCTTTTATTTCTTTTGCTAAGATTGAAATCGTGCTTTGTATTTCAATATCTTTAATATTTAATTTATATTTATGACTTAAAAAATTAACAATGGCTTGATCAAAATCATCACCACCCAGATTTGCATTACCATGCGTTGATAAGACTTCAAATAAGCCTTTTGTTAAATTTAAAATAGACACATCAAACGTACCTCCACCTAGATCAAAAATAACAAAGTGCCCCATAGATTTTTTATCTAACCCATAAGCGACAGCTGCCGCTGTTGGCTCATTGATCAAACGTAAAA
Organism: Methylobacillus sp.; assembly: GCA_018607785.1. GTDB lineage: Bacteria > Pseudomonadota > Gammaproteobacteria > Burkholderiales > Methylophilaceae > BACL14. The sequence goes on along the minus strand of JABBAU010000007.1, from coordinate 23,207 downwards.
TATTTAGTCCTGACAATTGACAGGCATCTTTTGTTGCTTGTCTTTGCGCATCATCAAAATATGCAGGGACGGTGACAACAGCACCCATCAATTCACCACCTAATTTTTTTTCAGCAACAGTTCTAAGAGATTTTAGAATTTCAGCAGATACTTCTATGGGGTTCTTGATTCCAATTGAAGTCTTAATATTTATAACACCATCACCATCTTCTAAATTAAGAGGAAAATTATCTTTATTGATGTCACCAATTGTTTTACCAATTAATCGTTTAACTGAGGAAATAGTATTTTTAGGATCCTTACTTAAAAGTTTCTTTGCATCATTTCCTACAAGAATATTGTCTTTTGAGTAATGGATAACAGAAGGTAAGAGGTTTGATTTATTATTTAGATTTAAAATAGTTGGGCTCCCACTAATCACTGAAGCCACAAGGGAATTGGTAGTTCCAAGATCAATACCAATCACCCTACGATGCTCATGAGGCATCGTGCTTTTTCCAGGTTCTGATATTTGAAGAAGTGCCATTTTTTTAGTTTAAGGTTATTTTTATTTTATTAAGAAGTTTTTCTATAAAATGCAGTTTATCTATTGTGATTGCAGCTTCGTTCCAATTTTTTTCAATATCAATTTGTGTTTTGAGTAACAAGAAACATTGTTCATATTCTTTACTAATAGCTTCTTTAAATTCCGCTAATTCATTTTTGCTTTGTTCTATATTTTCTAGATGCTCCTCCCATTCCATTTGTTGCATCAAAAAATTTGGTGGTAATGTAATTTTTTCAACAGATTTATGAAGCGATAAAATATATTTTGCTCTTTTTATTGGTGACTTTAATGTTTGATATGCATCATTAACATGCGTGGACTTAATCATGGATTGAATTTTTTCATTTTCTGTTGAAGTTGCGAATCTGTCTGGATGAATTTCTTTTTGTATGGAACGATAATTTTCTTGTAATTTCTCCGAATCTATTTCAAATTTTTCAGAAAGGTTAAATAATTCAAAATAATTTTGGGTCAAACTGTAAAACTTTCTCCACAACCACAACTGTCTTTCACGTTCGGGTTGTTAAATTGAAAGCCTTCATTTACGCCTTCTTTCACAAAATCTAATTCAGTTCCATCGATATAAATTAAACTTTTTGGATCAACTAAAATTTTAATCCCATGACTTTCAAAAACTTGATCTTCTGGGCTCACCTCATCAACAAACTCAAGTATATATGCCATACCTGAGCAACCGGTCGTTTTAACACCGAATTTAAGGCCTACACCCTTACCTCTTGAGTCTAAGTAACGCTTCGCTCTTTTAGCAGCCTTTTCTGTTAGTGAAATAGACATCTTATTTTTGTTTAGATTTTAAATCTTCAACCGCAGCTTTAATTGCATCCTCAGCTAATACAGAACAATGAATTTTAACAGGGGGAAGAGCTAACTCTTCTGCAATGGCAGAATTTTTAATCTCCGAAGCTTGATCCAGTGATTTACCTTTCAACCACTCTGTGACCAATGAGCTTGAAGCAATGGCTGAGCCACAACCATAAGTTTTAAATTTTGCGTCCTCAATAATCCCATTGTCACCCATCTTAATTTGTAATTTCATTACGTCACCACAAGCTGGGGCTCCAACCATACCTGTACCAACATTAGAATCATCTTTATTAAACGACCCAACATTTCTTGGATTCTCGTAATGATCTAAAACTTTATCGCTATACGCCATGATAATTCTCCTAATAAAATATTAATTAATGCTCTGCCCACTCTACCTTTTCTAAATCAACGCCTTCTTTAAACATTTCCCATAATGGTGATAACTCTCTTAATTTATCTATTTTTTCTTTTAACAAAGCTATTGTATATTCAACATCAGAGTCAGTCGTAAATCTACCAATAGAAAAACGTATCGAACTATGCGCAAGTTCATCAGAACGACCCAATGCCCTTAAAACATAACTTGGTTCTAAACTTGCTGAGGTACACGCTGAACCACTTGATACAGCAATGCCTTTAATGGCCATAATTAAAGATTCACCCTCGACATAGTTAAAACTTATATTTAAGTTATGAGGCACTCTTTTATCAAGATCGCCATTTACATAAGTTTCTTCAATTTCTGTTAAGCCTTTGAGGAGTTTCAATTGTAGATTTTTTATGCGCTTATTTTCCTCTTCCATTTCCTCTCGTGCTATCCGAAAAGCTTCACCCATCCCTACAATTTGATGTGTAGCAAGTGTTCCTGAACGCATACCTCTCTCATGACCACCTCCATGCATCTGAGGTTCGATTCTAATTCGTGGTTTACGTCTAACATACAAGGCTCCTACACCTTTTGGACCATAAGTTTTATGTGCCGAAAAGCTCATTAAGTCTACAGGTAATTTCTCTAAATCAATTTTTACTTTGCCGGTTGCTTGTGCAGCATCTACGTGAAAAATAATGTTATTTTCACGACAAATATTCCCGATAGTTTCGATGTCTTGAATTACACCAATTTCATTATTCACCAACATCACGGACACTAGAACGGTATCTGAGCGTATCGTCGATTTAAATTTTTCAATATCCAATAATCCGTTTGGCTCTGGCTCCATATACGATGCCTCATACCCCAAGCGCTCACATTCCCTTACAGCATCAATCACTGCCTTGTGTTCAGTGGCCAATGTGATGATATGTTTTCCCTTTTTGGAATAAAAATTACTTGCTCCCTTAATAGCTAAATTATTTGACTCAGTTGCTCCAGATGTCCAAACAATCTCTCTAGGATCGGCATTAACTAATAGCGCAATCTCTTTCCTGGCATTCTCAACGGCCTTTTCAGCAGTCCATCCATATGGATGACTTCTTGATGCAGGATTTCCAAAATCTTCAGTGATAAAAGGAATCATCTTCTCAGCAACACGAGGATCAACAGGCGTGGTTGCAGAGTAATCCATGTAAATTGGCATATCGTATAACTTGTTTTTCATAATATCCTTATCTATTTGTTAAGCTGCCACAGCAGTTAATTGTTTTAATCTATTGACTTCATCTTTAAGTGTTTCTATGAAGTCGTTAATTTCATTCTCGGTACTTTCTAAACCTAAGCTAACTCTGAGCGCTCCTTGAGCTAAATCCAAATCAACACCCATAGACAAAAGCACATGGCTAGGTTCAGAACTCTTGCTTGAACAAGCCGAGCCACTCGCAATAGCAAACCCTTTTCTATCAAGCGCAGTCAATAAAGTTGAGCCATCAATATTCTTAAAAGAAAAGAATGTTGTATTACTTAGTCTATGACTCTTTTTACAAAAAATTACTGCGCCTAAATCAAATAAAGCTTTTTCAAGGATTGCATTTAAGTGTTTAACTTTTTCATTAAATGTGACTATATTTTGACTTGAACGTTCACAAGCTTTTCCAAATCCGATTATGGCTGCAATATTTTCTGTGCCACTTCGCAAACCGCGTTCTTGCCCACCACCTTGCATGTGAGGAAAAAGGTCAATTTTCTTATTTACAATCAGTGCAGCAATGCCTTGAGGACCATAAATTTTATGACTTGAGATTGTCATTGCATCAATATCAAGCCCCTCAAAATCAACTTTAATCTTGCCTAATGCCTGAACAGCGTCAGTATGAAACTGTATATCATTCTTTTTTGCCCAGTCTGCAATTTCTGCAATATTTTGAATAACGCCAGTTTCGTTATTTGCCATCATCACAGATAGAAATGTTAATGATTTTTTAGTTTCCTCATTGACATCTGCCACATTGAACATCCCCTCTGAGTTCACGGGAATTTCTGTTGTTTTGAATCCTTGATAAGCTAGCGATTTTATAGGCTCTGAAACACAAGGGTGTTCAATTGAGCTATAACCAAAATGAGAATTACTGTATGCCTTTGCAATTCCATTAATAATTGTATTGTTTGACTCCGTTCCACTGGAGGTGAAGATGACCTGTGATGGATGCGCATTGACTGAATCTGCGACTTTTTCTCTGGCTTCTTCTATCGCGGTATGTGCTTTTCTACCAAATGTATGGTTTGATGCTGGGTTACCTTGCTGTGTCGTTAAAAAAGGTAACATCTCTTTTAAAACTTCAGGATGAAGCGAAGTAGTTGCATTGTTATCAAAATAAATCATTTGAATTAAAAAGCCTCCGCTATTTTCATATCAGTACTATTTTTGCTTTTTGGAAGTGCGATAGACTTTTTCTTGTTTTTATTATTTTGCGTTTTGACTAACTCATCAAGCGTCGTTGCATCTAAATAATTTAGTATTTTAGAATTTAGAGTTTCCCATAAATTATGCGTAATACATTGATGTCCGTCATTACAATTTTCTTTACCCCCACATTGGGTCGCATCAATTTCCTCGTCTACTGATGAAATAATATGTTTTACACTAATAGCATTATGATCTTTAGCGATAGAGTAACCTCCACCCGGGCCACGGACACTTTTAACTAATCCTTGTTTTCTCAATCTACCAAAGAGCTGTTCAAGGTATGACAATGAAATAGATTGCCTTTTACTAATCTCTGACAATTTAATCGGCTTACCTTTTTCATTAAGTGCTAAATCAAGCATTGCCGTTACTGCAAAACGACCTTTAGTAGTTAATTTCATAAAAAAAATTTAATGTAATTTAAAGCTAGATTTTATAATACTTGACTAATTTAATCAAGAATAATTCATGATTTACTTAGATTTAGATGGCGTTTTTTTTGGCTTATTTTTTTCTTCACTTAATGCTTCAATAGCTCTTTCTTGTTTTGCAACCTTATTGATGAGTGATTGAATGGATTTAATCATAGGATCATCTTCGTCCTTACCGACAGCATAAGGCCTGAAGCTGGTCGCTTTTTTATCATCTTTAACTGCTCGTGCTGGAATTCCTACGACTGTCGCAGATTTTGCCACATCATTAACAACGACTGCATTTGAGCCTATTCTCGCACCAGCTTTAATAGTAATTGGACCTAAAACTTTTGCACCCGCACCAATGACAACTTTATTTTCTAGTGTTGGGTGTCTTTTGCCTTGCTTCCAGGATGTCCCCCCTAAAGTGACCCCATGATAGAGCGTACAATCGTCTCCAATAATTGATGTTTCACCAATCACCACTCCCATACCATGATCAATAAAACACCTTCTGCCAATTTGTGCGCCAGGGTGAATTTCAATTCCGGTTAAAAATCTTCCAATATGAGATAAAAGCCTGCCTAACCAAAAAAGTTTAATTGACCATAATTTATGCGAGAGTCTATGAATTAAAATGGCATGCACACCAGGATAAGTAGTTAGAATTTCTAAATAGGATCTGGCTGCGGGATCTCTTTCAAAAACAATGGAAAGGTCTTCTTTAAATCGTTTAAACATAATTGATTATTTATGACTAAAATTAAAAATTAACAATAATTATTGTCTCACAAAATTTTATGTTTTATCTTTAATTTTTTTTTGTATATCGGTCAGTATGCCTCTTAATATATTTACTTCATCTTTTTCCATGGTGGTTCGATTAAATAGTAATCGAAGTCTCTGCATCAATCTTTCGCCTTGTATTTTTTTTAAGAAACCTATTTCAGTGAGTAATTGTTCTAGATGAACATAGAAACCATTTTGAATTTCATGCGACACTAATTCATTTTCCTTAATTGGTTTAATTATTCCATCACCTTCACTTATATGCATACGAATTTCATAACAGATAATTTGTACAGCCTGAGCAAGATTAAGTGATGAGTAATTCTCATTAGAGTTTATATAACCGAGCTTATGACAATGCTTTATCTCATCATTTGATAGGCCATTGGTTTCATTTCCAAAAAGAAGTGCTATTTTTTTTTGGGGAGGTTCATTTTTAAGATCTTTTGCAATCTTTCTAATATTTTGATGTTCCTGTGAGAGCTCTCTTTGCCTTGCGGTAAATCCAATGATCAAATGACTATCTATGAGTGCTTCTTCAATGGTTTTTACAACTTTTGCATTGTTCAGTACATCCTCTGCTCCGGCTGCTAGTGCATTAGCCTCGCTGTGGGGAAATTGCTTCGGATTAACAAGTGTTAGCTTAGAAAAACCCATAGTTTTAATTGCTCTTGCCGTTGAGCCAATATTTCCAGGGTGGCTGGTTCGGCACAGCACAATTTCAAATTGATCATAATTTATTTTGGTTGACATCAAATTTCTCTGTAAAATAATTGCGAAGTTATAACTGCAATTTTACCATTTAATTATAAAGGTCCTTATGCACCCGTTACTCAACACCGCAATTAAAGCTGCCAGAAGAGCTGGTTCTATTATCACTCGTGCTTCAGAGGATATTAGTTCGTTAACGATCACCAGCAAAAATATGAATGACTTTGTGAGTGAGGTAGATTTAGCATCTGAGAAAGAAATTATTCGGGTACTGTCACAAGCTTATCCTGACCATGGTTTTATTGCCGAAGAAAGTGGTTTATCAGAAAAAAAAGAGAATATGTGGATCATAGATCCACTTGATGGCACAACGAATTTCTTACACAATATACCCCAATATTGTGTTTCTATTGCGCTGAAGCAAAAGGAAGAAATTACCCATGCGGTTGTTTATGATCCTAATAGGAATCATCTTTTTACCGCCTCAAGGGGGCAGGGTGCCTACTTAAACGATAGACGGATAAGGGTGTCTAAGACCCCAAAACTCCAAGATTCTATTATTGGAACGGGTATACCTTTTAGAGACTTTACCTATTTACCCCAATATCTTGTCATCCTTGAGGAACTTGTCAGAAAAACGGCCGGTATTAGGCGTCCTGGATCTGCTGCGCTTGATTTAGCTTATGTTGCTGCAGGGTGGTTTGATGGATTTTGGGAAATTGATTTATCAACATGGGATGTGGCTGCAGGAGGTCTGATTGTATCCGAAGCAGGGGGTATTGTGAGTGACTTTGATGAAAAAAATAATTGGTTGTTGACGGGCAATATTGTGGCAACGAACCCAAAAATTTATGAACCATTAATTAAAATAATCCAGCAACATATTCCAGAAGAACTAAGAATTAAAGCTTTGTAAATAATTAACTTAAGCTTTTATTAAAAGCTTTTGGCCTTGTTGAAGTCACAACTTTTTTTTCTATGTGACTAATGATTACCTCACCTAAATTTAACTTACTCACGGACCCTATACCTTGGAGACCAGGTGAGCTATTGACTTCAATTACTTTTGGTCCATCTGGTGTTCTCAGAATATCAACCCCTGCCATTTCTAATCCTAAAGCTTTGGTTGCTTTAATAGAAATCAATTTTTCTTCTTTTGTTACATTCGCTTTGCTAGCTACTCCACCGGCATGTAAGTTAGATCTAAAATCACCTTCACCTGCACTTCTAATCATCCCAGCTACAACTTTATTTCCAATGACAAGGCATCTAAGATCACTGCCACCCGATTCAGCCTCAAACTCTTGAAGAATGAAGGGGGCTTGCAGCCTCTGAAATGCACTGATTATTCCTGACGCAGCCTTTTTTGATTCTGCTAGTAAAACACCTTTGCCCTGCGTACTTTCCAATAGTTTTAAAATTAAAGGAACACCATCTACTAAACTTATCAAATTTTCAGTATCATGTGGCGAGTTCGCGAAAGCTGTTGATGGCATTGGGATCGCGTGTTTAATTAGTGTTTGATGAGCTGCCAATTTATCTCGAGATAGGCCAATTGCTCCAGAAGAATTAAGACAAAACGTGCCCATCGCCTCAAATTGTCTAACAACAGCAGTTCCATAGAAGGTAAGTGAGCTTCCTATTCTTGGAATAATTGCATCAAAAAATGGAAGTTCTTTTCCGTTGTAATGTACTTCAGGTTTATGACTTTTTAAATTTAAATAACATCTTTTGGTATTTATAATTTCACAGACATGATCGTGCTTTTCTGCAGATTCAATGATTTTTTGATTTGAATGATTTTTAGGCTCTACGCTTAGAATAGCAATTCTTAAACTTCTTTTTGTAGCGCTTTGTTTTTTGAAGTTTTTATACAAATCATAAGATAATTTTTTTTGTATAAAGCTTTCTTGAGCGTTAATATTAAAACCTTCAAGCGCACTTCTTCCAAGAATCATTCGATACTTCATATTTTCTCGATTGGTTAATGTTACCTCTATTTCTTTTGGTTCTTCATCACCAATCTTTAAAAATGTTTTTATTACATATCTTATTTCAGAGATTCCATTTGAAGATGTAACCTCCCTCATATCAGTAACATTTGCTGAACAGTAAATTGCGTAACTTTTATTTTCATCAATTGGATTAATGCCGAACCTCACTTTTGGATTTGACTCTGATCCGAAGGGCTGGATATTGAACGCATGGAGTGCTGATGTAGCTGCACCTGTATCGGTTTTAGCTAATAATGCTGATAATCCAATTTTGGGCAAGGCGACCCATTCTTGCCAACCAAGTGTGTTTTTTTCTTTTTCGTTCATCAACCAATTCTACTAAAATTTTGACTGATCTTATTCTTTTTTTATTTCAAAATTTTAAAAAAATATTTTTAATGTTGATGCCCACCAGGCCCATGAACATGTTTGTGGGAAATCTCCTCGTCTTTGGCAGATCTCACACCCTCAATTGTTGCAAGAAAGCTAATTTTTTGACCCGCCCATGGGTGGTTTCCATCTACCTCAACTTTGCCATCAGCAATATTTTTAACGTAGTAGATAATCACTTCTCCCTTTTCATCCTCGCCCTCAAAAGCCATGCCTTCTTTAAGTTGTGACTCGGGGAATGCACTCGTTGGTTCTAATTGAACTAAACTTGGATCATACTCACCAAATGCTTCAGCAGGTTCGAGTGCAATTTCAATTTTATCTCCTTTGCTTTTATTATGAATTGCTTCTTCTACTTTTGGAAAGATCTGGTCATATCCTCCATGAAGATAGGTAATGGGTTCCTTGCTTGATTCAAGTATATTGTTTTCAGCATCACGAATTTCGTAGCTCATCGTAACAACTGTATTCATGGAAATTTTCATTTTTTGTACCTTTCATATTTAAACTAACAAAAAGTTCTTAAATTAAGTTTTTTGGGATATTAAGATAAGTCCTATGAGTTTTTGTAATCTTCCGGTTTTAGAATAGTGTTTTTTGCAATTTTAGCAGGTTTTGGAAAATCTTTACTATAGTGCAAGCCCCGACTTTCTTTCCTTTCTATAGATGAAAGGACAATCAATTCAGCTACTTGCAATAAATTTCTTAACTCAATGAGGTTAGAGGAAATCTTAAAATTTTTATAAAATTCACCCACCTCATCCCTTAACATATTGATACGATGAAGCGCTCTGGATAATCGTTTGTTAGTTCTAACAATACCGACATAATTCCACATAAACCTTCTTAATTCATTCCATGTATGTGTAATCAAAACTTCCTCATCCGCGTCTGTTACCCGACTTTCATCCCATTTAGGGAGTTGGTACTCATGAGTAAAATCATTGCTTAAAATAGATGCTGCTGCAGTTGAGGAAAATACTAAACACTCTAATAAAGAATTACTTGCAAGGCGATTTGCACCGTGAAGACCGGTACAGGCTACTTCTCCAATTGCATAAAGTTGATTGATATTTGTTTTTCCTTCTCGGTCTGTCATTATTCCACCACAAGTATAATGAGCTGCTGGAACCACTGGGATGGGTTCTTTTGTGATATCAATGCCTCTATCCAAACAACGTTTATAAATCATCGGAAACCTTTTTCGAATAAAGTCCGATGATTTTTCACTAATATCTAAATACACACACACTAAGCCCTTTTGTTTCATTTCATAATCAATCGCTTGGGCTACAATATCGCGGGGTGCTAAATCACCCCTGTCATCATATTTTTCCATGAATGTTTCACCACTTGGCAGGACTAGCTTTGCCCCTTCACCCCTTAAGGTTTCAGAGATGAGAAAGGATCTATCCTTTTCATCAAATAAGCAGGTCGGATGAAATTGAACAAATTCCATATTTGCCACTTTGCAACCTGCACGCCAACCCATAGCTATACCATCACCTGTACTAACATCTGGGTTGGTGGTGTAGAGATAAACTTTGCTTGCACCCCCAGTCGCAAGAACAATATTATTTGAGGTAAATGTTTCAACATGATTATTTTTATTATTTAAAATATAAGCCCCAAGGCAAGTATTTTTCTCCATATCAATTTTCATTTTTTCTGATGTGATTATGTCTACAGCAATATGATGTTCTAGGACTGAGATATTAGGATGAGATAAAATTTTCTGAATTAAGTGTTCTTGAATTGCTTTGCCTGTGGTGTCGGCAACATGCGCAACTCTCATCTGAGAATGCCCTCCCTCACGGGTAAGGTGTAAATCGTTACCTTGTTTATTTTTTGTAAAATTAACGCCTAGGTTCATCAGCCAGTCGAGAGCTTTTTCACTTTTATTAGCAACGAACTCCGTGATGGCTTCATCACACAGTCCAGCACCAGCATTCTTAGTGTCCTTAATATGTGATGAAATAGGATCTTCGGAGGAGATAGCGGCAGCTACACCCCCTTGAGCCCAGTGGCTAGAACTTTCAGTCAGTTGCGTTTTGCAGACAATCCCAATACTTTTGTCATCAGCTAGCTTTAAAGCGGTGGCAAGCCCTGCTAGACCACTTCCAATGATTAATACATCAAAATTATTTTTCTTCATTTTTTATTAATTATTTAGGAACTTTTAATAATTGCGATAGTCATTTTAATGTCTCTTATAAAAAAGAAAGCAGAGTAATATGCAACCACTAAAAGTCGTTTCTACTAATTCTACAGTGTACAATAGCTCGAATAATAAACTAGATAATTCGAAGATGGAAATCAAACCTGTAAATCCGGACAGAGCACTTGATCAAAAATTGGTCGAGAAAGCTCAAAAAGGGGATAAACAAGCTTTTAGTATATTGGTAGAAAAATACCAGCTTAAATTATATCGCTTAATATCAAGAATGGTCCGTGACCAATCTGAGATAGAGGATATTGTTCAGGATTCATTTATCAAAGCTTACAGAGCAATCGGTAATTTTCGAGGCGATAGTGCTTTTTACACATGGCTCTATAGAATCGGAATTAACACCGCAAAAAATCATTTAGTTTCACTGGGTAAAAGACCGAAAGCGATGGATTCTAATGAAATTGAAGAGATGGAAAACTATGAATCGATGTCAGAACTTAGAGTTTCAGAGACACCTGAATCTACCATGATGTCAAATCAGATAGCTGAGACAGTGAATGGGGCAATTCAGAACCTTCCTGATGAATTAAGAGAGGCAATATCATTAAGAGAAATCGATGGTTTGTGCTATGAAGAAATCTCTGAGTTAATGGACTGTCCAATTGGAACGGTTCGTTCAAGGATTTTCAGAGCTCGTGAAACGATCGCTGAAAAACTCAAACCATTAATCGAAACATCAAATAAACGTTGGTAAACTAAGGAAAGAATTAAGAAAATGAATGAAAAAATATCATCACTTTTTGACAGTGAAATAAACAATAAGGAAGTAGACACTTTACTTTCGAAAAAAAATAAAATGGCTGGAGTCAGGTCTTCTATGTCTGATTATCAAATTATTAGTGACGTAATGAAGAAAAATACTGTCTTACCTAAAAATAATTTAACTGACAAAATCATGTCAGCAATTGATAAAGAACCTACCCAAATGGGGGGATTAACTAAAGTTAATTCATCTAACACAGCAACAATTTCTTTTGATATGTGGCCTGTATTAGCCTCACTTGCTGTTTTAGTGGTTATTGCTTCGACTGCTTTTAATATAGAGGTGAACAGCACTTCACAAAGTCAATTATTGGCTAAAGAAGATATACCACAAGAAATAATTAGCGCTCATCATGCAGCCACTGCTAACAACATGAACCATTTCGTTCAAGTTGGTGACTCTGCTCAATAGATGACATTATTTAAAAAACTTTTTACCTTACTTCTATTAGTTTTATCTTTTGCTTCCTCGGCAATGGATGACCCGTGGAAAATACTTGATAATTCGGCTAAAGCTTCCCATAAATTAAACTATGAAGGCATTTTTCATAGTCAAACATCTTCTGAATCTAATTCAACCCATATTATCCATGCAAACATAGATAAAAAAGAGTATTGCTTGCTCAAAATGTTAGATGGAGCACCAAGTGAAGTTTTCTCAGATGGCGAAATGGTTTATGTTAAAAGTCAAAATAGACTGATAATTAAAAAAAGAAAAAATCAATTTCTCTTTCCGTCTATCCTCCCATCAGACATTGATAATTTAAAAGCAAATTATCATTTACTTTTTGGTGAAAAGAAAAGAATTGCTGATCGTATGGCACAACTAATTGTGCTGACTGCTAAAGATGATTTTAGGTTTAATTATCATATTTGGATCGATGAAAAAAACTTCTTACCCCTTAAACTTATAGTGACTAATAATAAAAACCAAACAATTGAGCAGTCATCCTTCACTACAATTGGATTTAACAAGGTATTCAACAAAGATATCTTTCAAAAAAACATTGATTTATCTAAACTTTATGAAAATCAAAATAAAAACAAATTTGTTGAAAATTATGTATCAAATAAATTTTGGAACTTAAAAAAACTTCCATCTGGTTTTAAAGAGGTCGATCTAATATCAAGAAGAGTGAACGGGTTAAATATTCTTGATTATCAACTAATTTTTTCTGACGGGCTTGCCTATGTATCATTGTTTATCAGGCCCATAGCTCGAGGAACCGAGCCCAAAGAGGGGGTTGTAACAATAGGCTCTACCAATATTAGCGCCAGGTATCAAGATGGTTACCAAATTATGTCAGTCGGTATGGTCCCGGCTGAAACAGTAAGTACCTTTAGTGGGGCAATAGAATTTTAAGGTGTTTACTAATTGCTCATTGCTAGCTATAAATAACTTTTAAAAGGATTCTATTTTGAAAATAAATTTTCTCAGTAAATTAATTGCAACCTTTTTATTCTTTATTAATTTTTCACATGCTGTGTCTTTACCAGATTTTACTGTGCTTGCTGAACAGCAAGGTAATACGGTCGTAAATATTAGCTCAATTAAGAATGCGGTAAATAGGGGAAATCAGCAGTTATCGCCTCAAGAAGAGCACATGCAAGAATTTTTCAATCGTTTTGGCATACCCATGCCTCCCGGTATGGGACCTAATGATCAGCAACAAAAGCAAATGAGTGCGACAGGCTCAGGATTTATTTTAGAGTCTGATGGTTATATTATTACCAATGCGCATGTTGTGGGCGAGGCAGATTCTATCATTGTGAAATTAGCAGACAAAAGAGAATTTCAGGCTAAATTGTTAGGGATTGATAAAAGGACAGATGTAGCTCTTTTGAAGATAGATGCTAAAGACCTTCAGGTAGTCAAACTTGGAAACCCAAAAGATATCAAAGTCGGTGAATGGGTTGCGGCAATTGGCTCTCCTTTTGGTTTAGAAAATACGATGACAGTAGGTGTTATTAGCGCAAAAGGACGTGCTCTCCCCCAAGAAAACTTTGTACCTTTTATACAAACTGATGTAGCTATTAATCCAGGTAATTCAGGCGGCCCATTATTTAATACAGACGGAGAGGTGATCGGTATCAACTCCCAAATTTATAGTCGTACAGGTGGTTATATGGGTTTATCCTTTGCTATTCCGATAGATGTGGCGATGGATGTTGCGGATCAATTAAAAAATAAAGGTCGTGTTGTTCGTGGCTGGCTTGGAATAGCTATTCAAGAAGTCACAGACGAATTAACAGAAGCTTTAGGGTTAAAAGATAAAAGTGGGGCACTCGTAGCAGCAGTTAATAAGGATACTCCAGCGGGTAAAGCAGGTATAGAAGCAGGTGATGTTATTTTAAAATTTAATAATAAAGTTATTGAGAAATCATCTGACCTTCCAAAATATGTAGGTATCACAAAGCCAAATAATGTTGTACCAGTTGAGATTTGGCGTAATGGAAAGTTAAAAACATTAAGAGTAAAGATAGGTGAAATGCCGAGTGATAGAATGCAAGCCTCAAATAAAAAGCCTAACCAAGAAAGCGCTAATAGGATAGGTTTGGTTTTAAAAGAGGCAAGTGCTAAAGATAAAAAACTGCTTGATGGAAGAAATGGTTTAGTCGTTGCAAAGGCGACAGGGCCTGCAGTTTCCTCTCAGATAAGAAATGGAGATATCATTTTAGCGCTTAATAATACGCCCGTAACGTCAGTGAGGGCATTTAATAGGGATATTAACAAAACACCTAAAGGTAAAACGATAGCACTGCTCATTTATCGAAACGGAGATACACTCTTTGTCCCGGTAAAAGTTTTAAATTAAATTATTTAAATATATCTTTTTACAATCAGGTAAAATTAGGAAATTAAAGGCGCCTTTAGCGCCTTTAATTTTTTAGATTTAGTAAATAAATTATGGAAAATATCAGAAACTTTTCAATTATTGCTCACATTGATCACGGCAAATCTACATTAGCAGATAGGATTATTCAGCATTGCGGGGGTCTCGCTGATAGAGAAATGGAGGCCCAAGTCCTTGATTCAATGGATTTAGAAAGAGAAAGGGGAATTACTATTAAAGCCCAAACGGTCACTCTTTCATATAAAGCTAAGGATAATCAGCAATATGTTTTTAATTTAATTGACACACCAGGCCATGTAGATTTTACCTACGAGGTCAGCCGCTCTTTATCAGCATGCGAAGGCGGTGTTTTAGTTGTAGATGCATCCCAAGGGGTAGAAGCTCAGACGGTAGCTAATTGTTACACTGCACTAGACCAAGATGTGGAAGTTTTTCCTGTATTAAATAAGATTGATTTAGCCTCTGCGGATCCTGATAGGGTAAAAAAAGAAATTGAGGATGTCATTGGGATTGAGGCGGATGATGCTATTTTATGTTCTGCTAAAACAGGACAAGGGATTGAGGATGTGCTTGAGACAATTGTTCATAAAGTCCCAGCACCTATAGGGGATGCAAATAAGCCACTCAAGGCACTCATTATTGATGCATGGTTTGATAATTATGTTGGGGTAGTGATGCTAGTTCGGGTCGTAGATGGAGAAATTAAAGCCAAAGATAAAATTCATTTGATGGCCACAAAAGATGAATATGCGTGTGAAAGTGTTGGTATTTTTACTCCGAAGTCTATTGTTCGTGATTCACTTAGTGCAGGTGAGGTGGGGTTTGTAATCGCTGGCATTAAAGATTTAGAAAGCACTAAGGTTGGCGACACCATTACTCTAGCAAAGAATAAAGCTGAGGAAGCGTTACCTGGTTTTAAAGAGATTCAACCTCAAGTTTTTGCTGGCTTATATCCGATAGAATCAAATCAGTTTGACGCACTGAGAACGGCTTTAGAAAAATTAAAATTAAATGATGCCTCTTTAAATTTTGAACCTGAAAATTCAACAGCTCTTGGGTTTGGTTTTAGATGTGGCTTTCTTGGTTTGTTACATATGGATATTATCCAAGAGAGATTAGAGCGCGAATATGAAATGGAGTTAATTACAACAGCGCCCACAGTGGTATATGAGCTTTTATTAAAAAATGATGAAATTGTCTCAATTGAGAATCCATCAAGACTTCCTGATTTATCAACTATTGATGAAATTAGAGAACCTATCATTAAATTAAATATTTTATTACCGCATGATTATGTTGGCCCAGTCATGACCTTAGTTAATGAGAAAAGAGGTATGCAAAAAAATATGCAGTATATGGGACGTCAGGTCATGATTACATATGAAATCCCTCTTAATGAAGTAGTTTTAGATTTTTTTGATAGATTAAAATCAGTCTCCCGTGGATATGCTTCGATGGATTATGAGTTTGTCGAGTTTAGAGCAGCTGACCTGATAAAATTAGATATTATGGTGAATGGCGATAGAGTTGATGCTTTATCACTGATTGTGCATCGGTCAAATAGCATTTCAAAAGGGAGAGAGCTGGCAAGTAAAATGAGAAGCTTAATTCCAAGGCAAATGTTTGATGTCGCAATACAATCTGCTATCGGAGCAAATATAATTGCGAGAGAAACCATTAAGGCATTAAGAAAAAATGTAATCGCAAAATGTTATGGTGGTGATGTTTCTAGAAAAAGAAAACTTTTAGAAAAACAAAAAGCAGGTAAGAAAAGAATGAAGCAGGTGGGTAATGTTGAGATACCACAGGAAGCTTTTTTAGCAATTTTACAGGTAGATGACTAAATGATTTTTGCACTTATATTAATGTCTGTAACAGGACTTACCGGCCTTATTTATCTTTTGGATGTAATGTACTTTGCAAAAAAAAGAGCGCATGGAAAAAAAGAATCCATCATTATCGAGTACTCTAAGAGTTTTTTTCCCGTCCTTTTATTTGTTTTTGTAATTCGATCATTCATTGTAGAGCCTTTTAAAATTCCATCAGGGTCAATGATGCCGACCTTAATTGCGGGTGATTTTATTGCTGTAAATAAGTTTAGTTATGGTGTGCGATTCCCTGTTATCAATAATGTCTTAATTCCTAATGGTATGCCTGAAAGAGGCGATGTAGTTGTATTTCATTATCCAATGGATACCTCAATTGATTATATAAAAAGAGTGGTTGGGCTTCCAGGAGACACAATTAAATATGAAAATAAAAAGCTATTTATTAATGATAAATTGGTCCCTCATGTTTTTGAAAAAGATTATGAATATATGATGAATGAAAATTATAGGGTACCAGCTCAAGAATTTACTGAAACTTTAGGTGAAGTAAAACATTCGATTCTCATTCATAATGTTGAGGGAGAATCCGGGAGCTTTGTTGTCCCTGAAGGAAATTATTTTGTCATGGGAGATAATCGAGATAATTCATCTGATAGTCGAGTTTGGGGGTTTGTTTCTGAAGATTTGTTGGTAGGCAAGGCCTTCATTATCTGGTTAAACTTATCAGAGCCATCAAGAATTGGGGATACTATTAAGTAGATGGAAACCAAAGATCTAAAAATGCTCGAAAAATCAATTAAATATAAATTTAAGGATATTGCTCTTTTAGAACTTGCGATGACGCATAGAAGTCATTCAGGTAAAAATAATGAGCGATTAGAGTTCTTAGGTGACAGTATTTTAAATTTCATTGTGGCAGACCTTTTATTTAAAAAATTTAGTGATTTAGATGAAGGAGATTTAAGCCGACTAAGATCACAATTAGTAAAAGAGGAACCACTTTCAAAATTAGGAAACGGGTTAAATATAGGTGATTTTTTAAACTTAGGCGTTGGTGAGTTAAAAAGCTCTGGATGGAGAAGGCCTTCCATTTTGGCAGATGCTATTGAGGCTTTAATTGGCGCAATTTTTATTGATGGTGGGATGAAGTCTGCATATAAATTTGTTGATGATTCATTTGCTGATCTTATTGATAAAATTAATCCTAAAGAAATTCATAAGGATCCTAAGACCATATTGCAGGAGTTTCTCCAAGCCCAAAAAGTACCTTTACCTGTTTATGAGGTGATTCATGTTGAAGGTGAAGCACATGACCAATTATTTTCTGTTTCGTGTTCAGTGTCTAAATTTGATATAAAAGCAGAAGGCGGAGGAAGAAGTAGAAAAATTGCTGAGCAAGAAGCAGCAAAGGAAGCAATGGCTACGATTGAAAAGAGCCTTTATGGAATCGTCTAAAATAAATACACGTTGTGGCACTATTGCAATTGTTGGGCAGCCAAATGTTGGCAAATCAACGCTTCTCAATTATTTTGTGGGCTCAAAGTTAAGCATCACATCTAGAAAAGCCCAAACAACGCGTTATCAATTACTCGGAATATTTTCAAATAAAGACACACAATATATTTTTGTTGATACCCCAGGATATCAATTGAAGCATCTCAATCAAATGAATAAGAGTCTAAATAAGTCAGTCAATCAGGCTTTAAAGGACGTAGATTTAATTTTATTTTTATCTGAACCAAAAGCGCTTGATGCGACAGACCATAAAATTTTACAAATGATTCCGAGTAAAACGCCTATTTTACTAATTATTAATAAAACAGATTTAATTAAAAATAAAGCTAAAATCCTGACCTTAATGAGCGAGGCTGATAATTTAGATAAATTTGAGGAGATTGTTCCGACAAGCGTTAAGAAAAAAAATAATTTATTAGAGTTATTAGAGAGCGCAAAAAAATATTTACCTGAACAACCATTTATTTACGATCAAGATGAATTAACAGATAAGGGCGAACGTTTTCTTGCGGGCGAAATAGTCAGGGAAAAATTATTTCGATTAACAGGCCAAGAAGTTCCCTACTCAGTAGCTGTTGAAATAGAGAAATTTGAACAAGAGGGCGAGCTAAGAAGAATTTTTGCGGTTATTATTGTTGACCATGAGTCTTTAAAACCCATGATTATTGGAAACAAAGGTGAGAGGTTGAAAGAGATTTCAAAAAGTGCACGCTTAGATATGGAGAAACTTTTTGGAGGGAAGGTTTGGTTGGAGACATGGGTGAAGGTGAAAACGGGTTGGGCTGATGATGCAAGGGCTTTAAAATCACTTGGGCTTTGATGAGAGATGGCAAAATCAACTTCCCTTAAAGAAAATCAATTAGTTTATGTTCTTCATACTTATCCATTTAAAGAGACAAGTCTTATTGTTGAAATTTTTTCAAAAGAATTTGGCAGGGTATCACTAGTTGCAAAGGGAGCTAGGCGCCCAAAATCAGCATTACGAGGTATGTTGCAATCCTTTCAAGCTTTAGAAGCTTCATGGTCAGGTATTGGAGAATTAAAAACACTACATGCGATTGACTGGTGCGAAAAATATCTTCCAATGGAAGGCAACTCTTTGATATGTGGTTTTTATTTAAATGAATTATTACTGCGGTTGCTTCCTAAAGAAGATAGTTATGAGCCACTGTTTGATTCTTATCATACAACTATGGAAAACTTATCTAAAAGAGAAAATATAGGGGTCACTTTAAGAAGATTTGAATTAAAGCTTTTATTAGATTTGGGTTATGAGGTGGTTTTAAATGAAGATGCAAATGCTAATGAAATAAAAGCAGATAAGACGTATTATTATGAGGCTGAATATGGTGCCCGAGAAAAATTTAGGTCTGAAAAGAGTATTAAGGTGGTTGGGCAAACCTTAATTGATATGGCAAATGATGATTTTAAATCAGCAACGACAGAATTGCAGAGTAAGAATTTAATGCGCTTTTTAATAAATTATTATTTGGGCGATAAACCATTAAACTCCAAACAATTATTTTTAAATATTTAGGACGATAAGATGGACCTTGGCGTTAACATCGATCATATAGCAACAATCAGGCAAGCAAGGGGAACAAACTACCCATCAGTTTTGGATGCAGCGGTTTTGGCTGAAAAAGCAGGTGCTGATAGCATTACCCTTCATTTAAGAGAAGATCGACGACACATGCAAGATAAAGATTTATATGAACTCAAACCGCTTTTAAAAACTAAAATGAATTTAGAATTAGCGCCTGTCAATGAAATGTTAAAAATTGCTTTAGATGTTCTGCCTGAGGATGTTTGTTTGGTGCCTGAAAGAAGAGAAGAAAAAACAACTGAGGGTGGACTAGATTTGATAAAAAACTTTAGTAATATTAAAAATATTAGTGATGAGTTAAGTAATGCAGGTGTTCGTGTTTCTCTTTTTATTGCCCCTGAGATTGATCAAATTGATAAGGCGATTGAAATGAAAGTACCGATCATTGAATTACATACAGGAAATTATGCTGATTTTAAGGGCGAAGAGAAAGATAAAGAATTAATTAAAATTCAACACGCTACGCAATATGCGAGAAAAGCAGGTATTTTGGTTAACGCAGGTCATGGGCTTCATTATGAGAATGTGCAAAACATTGCAAAAATTAATGGCATCCATGAATTAAATATTGGGCATGCGATTGTGGCTAAAGCGTTGTTTGTGGGTTGGGAGAATGCGGTGATTGAAATGAAAGAAATTATCAATGAGTTCGCAAAATCATGATTTATGGAATCGGCACAGATGTTGTGGAGGTCGCACGTATAGCTAAAGCCTTAAGGAAGTTTGGAGATGCCTTTGCTAAAAAAATATTGAGTCAAGAGGAGTTCGTAATTTTTAAGAAGAATAATTTAAAAGAAAATTTTTTAGCAAAGAGATTTGCTGCCAAGGAAGCTTTTGCAAAAGCGATGGGTACGGGTTTTAGAGGTGGGGTCAACATTAAGTCAATCATCGTTACGAATAATGAGTTAGGAAGACCGGATATCAAACTAGAAAACAATATGTCACTTATGTTGCAAGAAAAAAAAATAAAATCTTGTCATCTATCTATATCAGATGAGAAAAATATTGCCGTAGCATTTGTCGTGTTGGAAAAGGAATGACAAAAAAAGAAGTTGACGTTGGTAGAAGATTTGGTGGCATCATTCGCCTCTATGGCAAAAAAAAATTTCAATGGATTCAAAATTCTCATATTTGTGTGATTGGGATTGGTGGTGTTGGTTCATGGGTAGCTGAGTCTTTAGCGAGGCATGGCGTCGGTAAAATTACACTTATTGATATGGATCACATTGTAGAGTCAAATATTAATCGTCAAATTCATGCTCTTGATAGCACTAATGGAGAGTCAAAAATAAAGGCTATGAAAGATCGAATTATGGATATCAATCCTCAATGCCAAGTCGAATGCATTGACGATTTTTTAGAGGAATCTAATATCGAAAATTATGTATCAAGTAAATTTAACTATATTGTTGATGCAATCGATCAATCAAGCGTAAAAATAAGTTTAGCTGAATACTGTCAATCTAAGAATTTACCGCTTGTGATGGTAGGTGGCGCAGGTGGCCGAACTGACCCATCAAGGATAAAGGTTTCAAACCTGTCTAAAACCTTTGGAGATCCTTTGATAGGGAATATTCGAAAGCATTTTAATAAAAAAAATAAGCTATTAAAAAATAATTATGAAATACCGACGGTTTTTTCTGATGAGCCTATTGTTAAATCAGACGAATGTGAAGCAGATACAGCAGGTGGAGGCTTGAATTGCGACGGGTATGGTTCGAGCTTAAATATAACAGCTGCTATGGCATTTTATGTGGTTGCTTACATATTTTCTAGAATATAAAGCCTTTAAACAGTTGAAATAAAAAAAACTGCCCCCATTAATAAAATTAATATTTAATTAATTTTATTCAATCAGGGATTTTAAGAAAATGACAAAACAGAAAGAAACCTTAAGCTTTCAAGCCGAAGTAAAGCAACTTTTACAATTAATGATTCACTCTCTTTATAGTAATAAGGAAATTGCTGTTCGTGAATTAATATCTAATGCAAGTGATGCAGCAGATAAGCTTAGATTTGAAGCACTCAAGAAAAATGATCTTTATGAAAAAGATTCTGAGCTAAAAATTTGGGTAGATTTCGATCAGGATAAGAAAACAATCACTATTTCAGATAATGGTATTGGGATGAGTCGAGATGATATTGTAAAAAATATCGGGACCATTGCAAAATCAGGGACAAAGGAGTTTTTAAAGAAGCTTTCTGGCGATCAAGCAAAAGATGCTAATTTAATCGGTCAGTTTGGGGTTGGTTTTTATTCTGCTTTTATTATTTCTGATGAAGTGACCTTAGAGTCTAGAAAAGCTGGCTCAAAAACTGGATCACGTTGGGTTTCAAAAGGTGATGGAGAATTTACTCTTGAAACAATCGAAAAAAAATCAAGAGGAACATCGGTTATTTTAAACCTTAAAAAGGATGCTGAAGAGTTTTTAGATGAATACAGACTTAAGGAGATCATTAAAAAATATTCAGATCACATAACGCTCCCGATTGTAATGAAAAAATTCGAATTCAAAGATGGAAAATCAATTCGAACCGAAGAGGACGAAGTTGTAAATGATGCTTCAGCAATTTGGGCACGCAATAAAAAGGATATCAAACAAAAAGAATACGAAGAGTTTTATAAAAATTTAACTTATGACCAAGAGCCCCCATTATCTGTTTTTCATAACCGTGTTGAGGGTAATCAAGAGTATGTTTCTCTTTTATTCATTCCGAGTAAAGCACCATTTGATCTATATGACAGAGATAAAACGCAAGGGGTAAAGTTATATGCAAAACGCATCTTCATCATGGAAGCGAATGAAAAACTTATACCTCAGTATTTGAGGTTTATGAAGGGGGTTATTGATAGTAGTGACTTACCACTCAATGTATCAAGAGAAATTTTACAAGATAGTAAGGCACTTGAAAGCATAAGGTCAGGAACAGTTAAAAAAATACTTTCTGCCCTTGAAGAGATGGCTAAGAAAAAACCAGATGACTTTAAAAAGTTTTGGTCTGAGTTTGGACTTGTGCTTAAAGAGGGGCCAGCGGAAGACTTTGCTAATAAAGAAAAAATTGCTGGTCTACTGAGGTTTGCAAGTACTTTCGATGAGTCAGATGCCCAAAGCGTAAGCTTATCTGATTACATAGGCAGAATGAAGCCCGAACAAGAAGTTATTTACTATATTACTGCAGATTCGTTTTTAGCAGCTAAAAACAGCCCACATCTTGAAATTTTCAATAAGAAAAAAATTGAAGTTTTGCTTCTAGGTGACCGTGTTGATGAGTGGTTGATGTCAAACTTACCTGAGTTTAGTGGTAAAAAATTCCAATCAATTGCAAAAGGTGACCTTGATTTAGGAAAACTTGAGGATGAATCAGAGAAAGAGGCTAAAAAAGATATAGAGGAAAAATCTAAAACTTTAGTTGAAAAAATTACGAAATCTTTAGGCGATAAAATTAAAGAAGTTAAAGTGACACATCGTTTAACTGACTCACCGGCATGCTTGGTTGTAGGAGAAAATGATATATCAGGTAATCTAGAACGAATTTTGAAAGCTGCGGGACAAAATACACCAGATATTAAGCCTGTATTAGAGATTAATCCTGAACATGCCTTAATTAAAAAACTCAGTGCTGAAAAGGATCAAAAAGCCTTCGATGAGTATTCATCAGTGGTATTTGACCAAGCTTTAATATCTGAAGGTGGGCAATTAGAGGACCCAGTTGGGTTCGTGAAAAGAATTAATGAATTATTAGTAAAATAAATATAGATTTACAGGCAATTATTGTTTGACAATGATTTAAATACACTGCTATAATTCGCGCTCTCTTGCGTTATATACGCAGAGTTCAACAGAAGACTCGTTGATTTATCGATCGCGGGGTGGAGCAGTCTGGCAGCTCGTCGGGC
>JABBAU010000004.1 GCA_018607785.1 Methylobacillus sp. | reverse complement strand
TAGATTCAAACACCATGAAAGGGACTTTAGTATTATTATCCGTAATTTTTTTACCCAAGTTCCAAGCGGCTTTTATAGGTAAGAAGTCAAGCACTCCCATCTCCTCCCCTGTAAGGTCAGCATCTCTGAAATTCACTTGCATTCTCATCACATTAGGCTCAGCTGAGCTTGCTAATGAATATGATGCTCTAACTTCATCTCTTATCTTAGTTCTTGCCGTATTTTTAATTCTTGTAAGAAGCTCAGCCGTCACTGTGCTATCTGCTTTTTCTTCAATAGTGATTTCATCTAACAATACTGAGTTGTATGAGCTCAGACTAAGGTCTGGGTTGTTATATCCATAAGATCTAAAGTTATCCTCATCGACAAGCAAGGTCCAACAATCAACATTTTTAAATATCGTTGTCTCTGCTAGATCATTGATCACTTTATTCTCGCATGCGAGCGATTGAGAAATCATGGTAAATGGAAGTGCTACAGCTAATACTAATTTCGTAAATTTCATTTAAACTCCTGTGATTAAAAAAATTATAATAATTTGCGAGGATATTTTAAATAAGAATTATTCTCATTACAAGAATTAAATAAGAATTTGATTAACAGTGTTTTGAGAATAAATTCTTTTTTCTGTGTATTCCCTTTAAGGCGCCATTAGCCTTATTTTTAAACTCGATTGAATCAAGCATCTCTAAAGTCTTACTAAAAGAATCAATTAGATTGTCGACCATGATTGCATTTATATTATTTTTAACCACAACTCTAAACATTGTTTTTGAGCCATCTTGATCCGTAAAAATAGGTTTATCTTGTTTTGTAATTGGATCCTCAAAATTCATCTTGTAACCACTGACATACCAATTATGTTCCGAAATAGCATGCTGTAAGTCAATATCATCGTATTCAAAATTACATTCGGGGTTAAGCATGGCTGTCACGACTGGTAGGCAATTCTTATCTCCATCATCGAGAATCATAAACCTGGGCTTGCCCTCAAATTTCATTTTTCCTAATCCTTCTCGGATTTTTTGAGCGTGTGTCATCATATGCTCGCAAATTTTTTGATAGCCCGAAATGCCATACCTTAAAAACTTGTAGTACTGGACATAAATCCCACTTGCAGGTCTTGAAAAATTCAGGTTATACGATTCACCCATTCCACCCAAGTAACTGACTGATATAGCTACATGATCGCTTAAATTTTCACGCTGACGCCATACTACCCAACCTGTGCCAATACAGGATTCTCCAAATTTATGTCCGCTTGCCGAGATGGATAATACATTTTTCAGCCTAAAGTCCCACGCAGGGAGTTCTTCTTGAAACGGGGCAATAAAACCACCAGACGCTGCATCAATATGAATTCCTACTTGAAAACCTCGGTCTTTATTTACCTTTTCAACGACATCATTTACCTCCCATACAGGATCGTATTGTCCCCCATAATGATTTCCCATAATCGCAACGACACCGATGGTGTGATCATCAATAGCACTGCTAATCTCATCAGTATTTATTTTAAAGTCCTTATAGGAGGGCTGAATAAATTTTGCATCAATATCCATGTACTTAATTAACTTTTCCCAGGCAGCCTGAAAGCAGGTCGAAATAACTATGTTAGGCCTCTCCCCAAAGACCTCTTTTTCGCTTAGATTATTTGACTTTGCATACCACTTTCGCCATCTAAATTTTAGTGCCAATCCTGCTAGAAGGCATGCTTCTGTTGAACCCACAGTACAAGCACCAGGGTAACATCCATAATCATCAAAATCATCAGGTTCAGGGCAATGCCATAACTTGGCAATCATGTTGACGCATGTGTCATGTATTTTAAAAGATTGCGGGTAAACCGTTTGATCTGCAATGTTAACTTCCAAGCCCTTTAGTGCGAGTTCTTGTTCTTGTGCCTCCAAGCGAACATTTACATATGATGAGGTATTGAGTGCAGGAGCTACATCTAAAAGTATCTCATCCTCAATGAAAGTTTTCACTTGCTCTGCGCTACAGCCGTCAGATGGTATTTTATTTCTATCTATAGATACTTTATCTTCTAATGAAGTTTTTTGAGATTCTAGTAAAGCTTTTAATTTACTGACCTCATCTTTAAGTTTATTAATTTCTGATGTCATTTAAAAGCTCCCTATTTTGATTTTTAACTTATTTAAAAAAAACTATAGTAAATATAGTAATTAGTAATTTAAAGGTAAACAAGATTTATTTTTATGTGAATTTATATATGAAATTTTCTTTATTTATTAATAAAATATAGTAGAATTACGCCTTCTGGATGTCCCCATCGTCTAGAGGCCTAGGACACTGCCCTTTCACGGCGGCAACAGGGGTTCGAATCCCCTTGGGGACGCCAATATATCTAACTACATCCCTTATAAAAACTGCAAGTTAGCTGTTTTATTTCATCAAAAATAGCCATTCGTATATACATTCGTAAGTACTTTGACATTTGCTACCCACTTCCCTTTTTAAACTAAGAATAACTTAGATATAAAAAACAAATTTTTCTGCTTGTATATAGAAAAATTATCTATTATTGTCATATTTATATTCATTCTGAATCTTGTTTGGATATTAATTATGTTAAATAGCCAAGCAAAAATGAAAAAAACCATCCTCAAATACAGTAGCCTGCTAGCTTTAGTTGGCTCACCTTTTTTAAGCATACAAACATATGCAGCAGAATGCGCAACAGGAGCATCCCCTGATGATAGTTGTACTATTGATGTTTCAAATACTACTTATACTTTAACCGGGGATATCAATACAAATACAACCGATAACATTATTGATTTTGGTGCTGGTGCAAACTCTAATACATTAAATTTCATAGGCGATATTTCCTCAGAGGGGCTTGATGCAAGAGCTTTTTCTTTTAGTAAAAATGATGGCAATACACTCACGATGATAGGCAATATAATTACGGAAGGAAATGGGGCAGAAGGTATAAAGCTTTTTCCAGGTGTAACCAATGCAAATATTAATATGACTGGGAACATCACAACAGAAGGTACCAACGGAACTGCAATAGGTATAAATGGAAGTAAAAATGATGTCACAATGACGGGTGATATAAATACGGCTGGAAGTAATGCAAGAGGCTTTGATTTAAGGTCAAGCGATTCAAATACTATTCTGATGACAGGAAATATTACAACCACAAACATTGAACAAGCTGATGGCATTTATTTAAGTGGTTCTGATAACAACACCATTACCATTAATGGAAATATTGTCACATCAAATTCAAGTAGCTCCTCCCATAGCATCCTATTAAATAATGATTCTGACAATAATACATTTAATTTATCTGGACTTATTCAATCTAAAGAAGAAGAAAATGAAACAATTTATATAGCTGACTCAGCTTCACAAAATAATACTTTTTCATTTAGTGAAGGCTCATCTGTTATTGGTGGATTTAATAATGCAGGGACTAACACCATACTAACGAACCAAGGCACAATTGATAGCATCACCAATTCAGGCTCTATTGCGACCTTCAATAATGCGCAAACCGGGGCAACTTACTCTGGCACCCTACCGGTTAACTACAACATCATTATTAATAGTCCAACATCTTATGGTCAAATATTTGTGACTTCAGAAGCCGGTTCGACGAACTTCGGTGTCTCATCTGCTTCAGACAATCTTACTATTGGTCAATACACTAATGTGATGACCGGTGTCTCAGATGGGAATGTAGGGGCAACCCGATCAGGCAGTTTAGAAGGTAATGGCACCAGTGCTGTAGGCACAGCCAATTGGGTCTTATCAGAAACGGCTTCAGACTCTCAAGCTTGGGATTTAAATATCACCGGTGATTATATCTACTTCGGGAGTGTGGCCACACTTCAGA
>JABBAU010000034.1 GCA_018607785.1 Methylobacillus sp. | reverse complement strand
AAGTATCTTGCATAAGTATCAGAAATGCAATACTTTTTTTATCTTTTTCTATATTTTCTCCCTCATAGACATCAAAAACATTTACCTCTTTTATATAGTCGATTTTTGCTTTTTTTATAGCCTGAACCATATCACCAACTTCTATTGTATTATCCACCAAAACTGAAATATCTTTCCTAATGGGCAAAAGCTTTGAGGGTAAATCGAATTCACCAATAATTTTTTTTCTAATTGATTCAAGATCAATTTCAAATAGAAATACATTTTCTTTAATATCATAATGTTGTTTCCATTTGGGGTGTAATTGACCTACCCAACCAATCGATTTTCCATTTTTTAATATACTTGAGGATATTCCTGGGTGAAGAGCTCCGGGTGCTTTATTCTTTTTAAAAATTATTTCATTATCTGAAATAGTTTCAAGATCGCCCTTAACTTCATAAAAATCAATTTTTTTTGATTTTATGCCCCACTGTTCAGGATAAGCACTTCCATATAAAACGCCTGATAATATTTGCCTTTCCTTATATCCATCGCTTAATTTTTCATATATTGATGCCACCTCGAAAAGCCTAATTTGATTTTGACCTCTATTGATATTGAAGTTGAGAGCATCAATATGACTCCCCCACAATTTAGATCTCATAACACTCATTTGTGAGGCAATGGGGTTATCAAGTTTTATCAAATTATTATTTTCATGAAATTCTTTTTCAACACTTTCTTGAATAAAGCTGTAGCTAACTATTTCATTGTATCCAAGTGCTGCCATTGAAGACTTGATACTAAAAGGAGATCTCCTTTTAGAGTCCAACCCTAGCATTTCGATGTTTGTGGTTGGAGGAGTTGCCTTAATTTTATCAAAACCATAAATGCGAATTACTTCTTCAATAAGGTCCTCTTCAATATTAATGTCAAACCTATAACTTGGTGGAGTTACTAAAAATACTTCGTCCGATTCTTCAATGGTAAATTCAAGAGAATTTAAAGTTTTTTTAATATCGTTTTTACTAATAATCAAACCCAAGACTTGAACGACTTTTTCGGTATGAAGCATGATTGAATTTCTCGCAGGCAGTTTACTTTGTACACTATCAATATTAGATGCACTCCCCCCAATGAGATCAACTAAAAGCGCCGATGTTTTATTAAGTGTATTGAGTGTTTGTT
This sequence comes from Methylobacillus sp., assembly GCA_018607785.1. GTDB lineage: Bacteria > Pseudomonadota > Gammaproteobacteria > Burkholderiales > Methylophilaceae > BACL14. The sequence continues at coordinate 24,925 of JABBAU010000034.1, read as the reverse complement.
TGAAATCAACTCCCCTTTCAAAGCGATGGGATGCATCAGTATTTAAGCTATGTTTTCTAGCAACTCCTGCAAGACTAATTGGGCTAAAAAAAGCAGACTCTAATAAAATATTTTTTGTTTCAGCAGTTACGCTTGTCTCAAGACCCCCCATTATTCCAGCAAGGGCTAATACATTTTTATCATCAGCAATTACAAGTTCGTCACCATGAAAGGTAATTTCTTGGTGGTTTAATAATAAGAGCTTTTCTCCTTTAACGGCATTTCTGACTTGTACAGATCCTATTATTTTATCTATGTCAAAAGCATGCATCGGCTGCCCATACTTCAACATCATATAATTTAATACATCAACGGCTGGGTTAATTGAATCAATCCCTCCTTTAGATAATCTTTCTTTTAACCAACCAGGTATTTCAACTTTATTATTTATTTTTTGAATTTCTTGAAGACAGTATAGTGGGCATGAATCCTCATTTTTTACTTTAACTTTTATATTTAAATTATTGTTTTTAAATATATCTTTATTTGATTCTTTCTTATAGGTTAAATCTGTCATCGCAGATATTTCTTTTGCAATACCTCTCATACTTAAGCAATCTGGACGGTTAGGCGTAATCGATAAATGAAATATTTGATCATCAAGAGACAGACAATTTTTTAAAGTATCACCAACTTTACTATTTAAATCTAACTCTAATATTCCTTCAGATTCATTTGATATGTTCAACTCTTTTCCTGAGCACAACATGCCACTCGAATCTACGCCCCTAAGTTTAGTTTTTTTAATTTCAAATTTATCTAGTTTAGCTCCAACTTTTGCACAAGGTATTTTAATTCCTTTTTTTGCATTAGGAGCTCCGCAAACAATTTGAAGGTGTTCTTTTTCACCCACATCTACTTTACATACATTGAGCCGATCAGCATTGGGATGTTTTTGAATTTCAATAATTTCAGCAACAACGACAAGATCTGAAATTTGAGATAAATCTTCAACTTCTTCCACCTCTAAGCCTCGTTGGGTTAACAAGTTACTCAGATCAATATTACCTAAATCTCCATCAATTAATTCATTTAACCATTTTTTAGAAAATTGCATGACTAAACCTTAAATTGATTCAAAAAACGAATGTCATGATTAAAGAATGGTCTCAGATCATTGATGCCATACTTAAGCATTGCAAGCCTTTCGACCCCTAAGCCAAATGCAAAACCCTGAAATTTATCTTTATCAATTTTTGCTTTTGATAAAACATTCGGATGAACCATGCCACATCCTCCAATTTCAAGCCATCCATTGTTCCATTTCATATCTATTTCAGCAGATGGCTCTGTAAATGGAAAAAAAGAAGGCCTAAATCTAATTTCTAAATCATCATTTTCAAAAAATTTTTGTAGGAAACTTTGTGTCACCCATTTTAGATTTGCAAAACTAACTTTTTCATCAATCCATAAACCTTCAATCTGATGAAACATCGGTGAATGTGTTGCGTCCGAATCGACTCTATAAACCCTCCCAGGTGAAATAATTTTTAATGGCGGTGGATTATTTTCCATATATCGAATTTGAACTGAAGAGGTATGCGTTCTTAAAACATACTCTTTATTTAAATAAAAAGTATCATGCATCGCCCTAGCTGGATGAGATTCTGGTATATTTAATGCTGTGAAATTATGGTAGTCATCCTCAATTTCAGGACCTTCTGCAGAGCAAAACCCAATCGAATTAAAAATTGTTTCAATTTCTCTTATGGTAATTGATATTGGATGCAGTGTTCCTTTGTTTTGTTTTTTTCCATCTAAAGTGACATCAATATTTTCATTTTTAAGTTGATCATTCATCAAATCAACTTGAATCTCTAATTTCCTATCTTCTAGTGCTTTTTCTATAGATTTTTTTATATCGTTTATTAAAGCACCTGCGATAGGTTTTTCTTTGTTTGGTAAGCTTGATAGCTGTCTCATAGCATCAGTTAAAGGCCCCTGCTTTCCTAAGTATTTTGACTTGATATGATCTAAACCTGATACATCAGAAACCTTTGAGAAGTCATCTTTTGCTTCTTGAATTAATTTTTTTAATTCTTCCATAATCTTTTTTTAAATAAAAAAGGAGGCTCAAAGCCCCCTTTCAAAAAATTTTTTAATTTAAGCAACTCCGAGATTTGATTTTGCAATTTCTACAAATTTTGCAAAAGCAGGTTTATCAAAGACAGCCATATCTGCTAAAACTTTTCTATCAACTTCAACAGAAGCTTTCTTTAATCCATTCATAAACCTACTGTAAGTAAGTCCACATTCTCTAGCCCCTGCATTGATTCTCGCAATCCATAGCACCCTGAAGATTCTCTTTTTCTGTCTTCTATCTCTATAGGCATACTGCCCAGCTTTCATTACAGCTTGCTTTGCTACTCTGTATACGTTCTTTCTTCTTCCACGGAAACCTTTTGCAGCTTCAAAAACTTTTTTGTGTCTTGCTTTGGCAGTTACGCCTCTTTTTACTCTTGGCATAGCTTACTCCTTAGCGTGTTGGCATCATCGAACGAACTCTTTTTGAGTCGGTTGATGAAATGATTGTTGTACCTCTAAGATTTCTTTTTTGCTTAGTTGTCTTTTTGGTAAGAATATGACGAAGGTGTGAATGGGTTCTCTTAATTAAGCCATTACCGAGAAACTTGAAACGTTTCTTAGCACCACTTTTAGTTTTCATTTTTGGCATTTTTTTCTCCTTATTGTTATTTATAAAAGTGCTTCGGCATGCCTATTAGCCTTATCACAAATATTTACTACTTTTCTTCTACTTCTTTTTCTTCACTTACTTCATCAGCTTTAGCTTTAGCTTTAGCTTTTGGATTTTTATGTGGCTGAAGCACCATTACCATTTGCCTGCCTTCCATTTTGGGAAACTGCTCCACAACTGCATAATCCAATAAATCCGCTTCTACCCTTTTTAACAAAGCTAATCCAAGTTGCTGAAAAGTAATTTCTCTACCCCTAAATCTTAAGGTGACCTTTACTTTGTCCCCAACCGTCAAAAAGGCGATGATTTTACGTAGCTTAATGTTGTAATCACCGTCATCTGTTCCAGGTCTAAACTTGATTTCTTTGACCTGAACATTTTTTTGTTTCATTCTAGCTGCATGCATCTGTTTACTTTGTGCATACTTATATTTACCAAAATCCATCAGCCTACATACGGGCGGTGCTGCTTTTGGTGCAATTTCAACTAAATCTGTATCAAGCTCTTCTGCTTGAGCGAATGCTTCAGACAGATTAACAATCCCAAGCGCTTCTCCCTTAACACCTACTAACCTTATTTCTTCAGCAGTAATATCTCGGTTAATGCGAACATTCTTATCAAGCGCTATAACAAACTCCCTAAATTTATTTTAATCAAATAAAACACTTAAGACTTATCAGAAATCTCTTTATTTAAATTCTTTAACAGTGCATCTAAAGACATTGAACCGAGGTCTTCACCCTTTTGATTCCTTACTGAAACTTGGCTAGTTTCTTTTTCCCTGTCCCCAACAACCAATATGTAGGGTACCCTCTGGATGCTATGTTCGCGTATTTTATAGGTAATCTTCTCATTTCTCAAGTCTGAATTACATCTGATATTATTCTGTTTTAATGCGTTGGTTACTTCTTTTGCATATGATCCATGAGCATCTGCAATGTTTAACACTATTACTTGTGTTGGCGCCAACCATAATGGCATAAACCCAGCGTAATGTTCAATTAAAATACCAATAAATCTCTCCATTGACCCAACAATTGCTCTATGAAGCATCACTGGATTTTTTCGGCTATTATCTTCGGCAATATATTCAGCACCCAATCTCTCGGGTAGGTTAAAATCCAATTGAATTGTTCCGCATTGCCAAATCCTCCCTAAACTATCTTTTAGAGAGTATTCTATTTTTGGCCCATAAAATGCTCCTTCACCCACTTGAACCGTATATTTTATTCCTGTCTCTTTAAGCGCTCCTTCTAATGCTAATTCTGCCTTTTCCCAAATATCATCAGTTCCTACCCTTTTTTCCGGTCTAGTTGATAACATCACTAACACATCATCAAACCCAAAGTCTGCATAGACTTCATACAACATCTTACTAAAGTCTTTTACCTCGCTTTTAATCTGATCTTCGGTACAAAAAATATGAGCATCATCTTGTGTAAAACCCCTAACTCTCAATAATCCATGAAGAGCACCAGACGGCTCATTTCGATGGCATGAGCCAAATTCTGCTAGCCTGAGAGGGAGATCTCTGTAACTATGAAGATTGCTATTAAAGATTTGGACATGCCCTGGGCAATTCATTGGCTTAACTGCATATTCTCTATTCTCAGATGCTGTAGTAAACATATTTTCATGATAATTATCCCAATGCCCTGAGCTTTTCCATAGTTCTTTATCAAGAACAGTTGGCGTTTTTATTTCATCGTAACCATAATCTAAAAACTTTTGACGAAGATAGTTTTCAATCTCAAGCCATATTGACCACCCTTTTGCATGCCAGAAAACCATACCAGGTGAAGTATCTTGCATATGAAAAAGATTTAATAGTTTTCCAAGCTTCCGATGATCCCTTTTCTCAGCTTCCTCTAACCTTGTTAAATAATCTTTTAATTCGTCTTTATTATTCCAAGCCGTACCATAAATTCTTTGTAACATCTCATTTTTTGAATCTCCACGCCAATATGCACCAGCGAGCTTCATTAACTTAAAAACCTTTATCTTTCCTGTAGATGGAACATGAGGACCTCTGCATAAATCAGTAAAATCTCCTTGCTCATATAAAGAAACTTCATCTCCTTCGGGTATCGATGAAATAATTTCAGATTTATATTTCTCACCTATAGAGCTAAAGTAATCAATTGCTGCTTTTCTTTTCATGACCTTTCTGTTTATTTCTAAATTTTGCTTTGAAAGTTCATTCATTTTCTTTTCAATTAGAGCAATATCATCAGGAGTAAATGGTCGTTTATAAGAAAAGTCGTAATAAAATCCATCTTCGATTACAGGACCGATAGTAACTTGAGCATCAGGAAAAATAATTTTTACAGCTTGAGCTAATAAATGAGCAGCTGAGTGCCTTATTACATCTAAACTCTCAGGACTTTTTGAAGTTATGATGGATAGATTTGTATCTTCAACAATTTCATGACTTAAATCAACAAGTTGATCTTGAATTTTACCTGCTAGAGCTGCCCTGGCTAAGCCTTCACCAATATCTTTTGCTACATTAGCAATAGTGACAGCTTTATTGTACTTTTTTACTGAACCATCAGGAAGGGTAATATTTGGCATATTTTAAAACTTAAATAATAAATATTTTATAAGGTTTTTCTTAATCAAGATAGCATTTATATATTAAATGGTAGGCACGATTGGATTCGAACCAACGACCCCCACAATGTCAATGTGGTGCTCTAACCAGCTGAGCTACGCGCCTATAATTTATGCGCCATTCTATACTAGGCAGAAGACTGAATCAAATAAGCATTCTGCCTTATTAGTTTTTCTTTGCCTCTTGGATTAACTCTTTATAACCTTGCTTGTAAGTCGGATATTTATATTCAAATTTAAGTGATGGAATGATTGAAGATCTTAAGCGTTTTCCCAAGATAGGATCTGAAGTAATATTAATTTTATTTTTTAAATTTAGGTTCTGTCTTATCCAATTTAAAAGTCTAAAAAGTGTAACTGGTTCTTTATCGGTCAAAAGGTATAATTTTTCTGGTATTTCACCTTGAAGGCATTGATTGAGTAAAAAAATAATAAAATTAGCAGCATCGTCCTCATTAATTCTATTTGTCCATCTATCAACTTTGGGCCAACTCTCTGCATCTTGTGATAGCTTGATCATATAATTTCTTCCCGATCCATAGATACCTGAAAGACGAAGAACAGTGCTATTAAATTTTACAGTGTTCAATAAATTCTCAGCCTCCAGCAAAATGGTACCGCGAAAATTTTTTGGGGACGTTTCTGAAAATTCATCTATAAATTGATCATTGTTATCTCCATAAACACTAGTGCTAGAAACAAAGAAAAGATGCTGAAAATTATTTATATATTTAATTGACTTGATGACTTGCTTCAAACCCTCAACATAATTTCTCCGATAACTTTTTTCTGATTGCTCATCTGCAGAAAGGGAATATAAAATAAAGTCTGGTGAATGTATTTTTACTTTATCAAAAAATGATTTATCAAAAATATCTTGCTGTTCTATTCTAATGTTTGTTGATGTTATTTTTTTTCGTTTAAAACCTAACAGATCTAAAGGTGTTTTTTTAGCGAGAAGCCCAAGTTTTTGTCCGAGCTTACCGCACCCAATAACCAATAGTTTTTTATTTTTTATTTCCAAATGACTTTATAAATAAAACCAGGAAATGAACAGACTAAAAAAAGAAAGAAAGTGACAACATAAAATTCCCAATCTTGTGGGTGCACATTACCTATAGATTTATGCTCAACAATCAAAAATAACAGGCCAAGTAAAAAATACATGCAAATTATCTCAATCAAAACAATTGGTAAGGTTTTTTCCTTTTTTAAAGACTTAAAAATTAAAAAAGATTTACTAAACCATGGTAAATTTGCTGCAAAAATAGAAATAAAGAGTAATAGCCAAATTAACATTACAAACTCCCTCCAACTGCAAGTGCGCTAATACTCATGAGCGTTTTGGGGAAAATACCTAAAACTAATAAACCACCTGCATTGATCGTTAAGATAGATAGCATGGGAAAATGTGTTTTGATATTAATTTTTTTAGTTGGTTTCTCAAAATACATATATCTTATTATTCTTAAATAATAATACATTCCAATTAATGCAGAAATTACAGCTACTATCGCTGGCCAAACAACTTCTTTATCAACCACCACTTGAAGGATAGAAAATTTTGCATAAAATCCAATCGTCGGAGGAATCCCTGCTAAGCTGAACATCACTATCATCATTAAAAAGGCTTCCCATGGATGGGTTTGACTTAGTCCTTTAAGGTCATCAATAAGCTCTATTGATTTTGTTGAGCTTGATAGAAGAATAACTAATCCAAAGACAGCAAGGGTCATAATAATATATGTTGATAGATAAAAAATTGAAGCTTGGACCCCGCTGATCGTACCTACATAAAATCCAAGCAAAACAAATCCAATATGAGATATTGTTGAATAGGCCAACATTCTTTTAATTTTTTTCTGAGCTATCGCAGTGATGTTTCCGATAACCATTGATAGAATGGCCATGATTAATAACATTTGTTGCCAATCAACGATAAGGGATTCTAAGCCTTGGAAAAGGAACCTGATTAACATTGCTACAGCAGCAAATTTAGGAATCGTACTTATCATCATTGTAATTGGTGTAACAGATCCCTCATAAACATCAGGGACCCACATCTGAAATGGGACTGCCCCTAACTTAAAAGCTATGCCGACAACAATGAACACCAATCCAAATACGAGTATTTCTGAGTTTATATTTTGTGTTTGAATAACATTGCCAATTGTATAAAGATCTAAAGAGCCTGAGAATCCGTACAACATTGACATTCCGTACAAGAGAAGACCTGAAGCTAAGGCGCCAAGAACAAAGTATTTAATAGCTGCTTCATTTGATTTTTTATCATCTCTATTTAATGCAATAAGAGCATAAAGACTTAAAGACAGTAACTCTAAACCCATGTACATAAGTAATAGATTCTTACTTGAAATCATTAACATTACCCCAAGAAGCGCAAAAAAAGACAAGCTAAAGTACTCACCATTTAGTAAATTTTTATCAAATAAATATTTCTTGCTGTAAATAAACACAATAGATAACGTGATATAGCTCATCATTTTTAAAAATAAGGCTAAGCTATCAAATATAAACATATCATTAAAGGCAAATTGCGGTTGACTAAAGCCAATTGAAGCCGTAATTAAGCCTGCACATAGAAGTGTGAATTGTGATAAACCATAACTTATGTGCTTATTCTTATCATCAATAAACAAGCCTACTAGTAAAATAAACATTGCCATAATGGCAATAAATATTTCGGGTAATAATAAATTTAATTGTGGAATCAAGTCAGTCATAAGATCGCTGCCTTAGAAAAGCTAATTAACTCAATAAATTGCAAAACTGATGAATTCGTAATATCTGAAATAATTTTTGGATATACACCGACAAATAAAATTAATGAAGCTAAAGTTCCAAGCACTATAAAATCTTTTGATTTTATATCAGACAAATTCCCTACTTTTGCATTTCCAATATCGCCATAAAATACTCGCTTTATTAGCCATAATGAATAAGCTGCGCCTAAAATTAGTGTAGTTGCTGCAATAAAAGCTATCCAAAAGTTTTCTTTCATAGCTCCAAGAATAACCATAAACTCGCCCACAAAACCAGAGGTACCCGGTAGACCTGCATTTGCCATTGCAAAGAAAACGGCGAAGGCAGTAAAAATAGGCATCTTATTTATGACCCCCCCATAATTTTTTATCTCCCTGGAGTGAGTCTGATCATAAAGAATACCAACACAAATAAACATCGCTGCAGAAATAAAACCATGGGATATCATCTGAATATAGGCGCCTTCAACAGCTAATGGTGACATTAAAAACAAACCTAAAGTTACAAATCCCATATGGGATATTGACGAATATGCAATCAATTTTTTCATATCCTTTTGAATAAGCGCTACAAATGCTATATAAACTATCGCAATTAAGGATAATGAAATCATAAATGGTTTGAGAAACAAAGATGCATCTGGGGCGATTGGCATTGCAAAACGAATAAAGCTATACCCACCAAGCTTTAACATAATAGCGGCTAGAATTACTGATCCTCCCGTTGGTGCTTGAACATGCGCATCAGGAAGCCATGTATGTAGAGGCCACATTGGAATTTTAACTGCAAAAGCCATAAAAAAAGCTAGGAAAATGAAGATCTGAACCTCCAGGGAAATGGGTAAGTAGTAGTAATCAATAATTGAAAAGGTTCCGCTTTTAAAATATAGGTATAGGAATGCTATTAACATTAATAATGAACCCAGCACTGTATATAAGAAAAATTTTATAGTGGCATAAATTCTATTTGAGCCACCCCAAATGCCTATAATTAAAAACATAGGAATGAGCATTGCTTCCCAAAAAATATAATACAAAATAGCATCAAGAGAACAGAAAACGCCTATCATTAAACCGGACATAATCAAAAAAGCACTGTAATAACCTGCTTTTTTAAAAATTCCTGATTGATATGAAATCAAGACAACTAGCACAGTCATAAAGCTTGTTAGTAAAATTAATGGTACCGAGAATCCATCAACACCTAAATGATAGTTAATATTAAAAGGAATAATCCAGTGATGAAACTCTTGAAATTGAAATGTGCTGAGCGCTGTATTAAAGTTTTTATAAATGGGGATAGTCACAATAAAAGAGACAAGGGACCCGAATAAGGCAACATAATTTATTTTTCTAGTGCTTAATCTATTATTTAATATAAGAATTAACACGCCAAAGAATATTGGAGACCAGATGGCAATAGATAAGATATGGTTTGCTATCAAGCTAAGTACTCACAAAAAAAGTAATTAACAAAAATAATCCAATGATCATAAAGAATGCGTAATGGTAGATATATCCGCTTTGAATTAATCTTAGTTTAGTTGAAAAATAAGAAACTAACCTTCCTGCACCATTAACAAGGGTGTGATCAATAATTTTTATATCAACCTTGGTTGATAAAAAATTACCGAATTTTAAAATGCCATTAGCAATAAACTTTTCATTAAAATCGTCAAAACCATAATTATTCTTTAAGATATTATTAATTGGTGATAAGAACTTAAAATCAATTTTTACTTTCTTGATGAATAATAGCCATGCTAGAAAAATTCCACCTACCATCATCCATAAAGGTAAAGTAAATAAACTATGTGTTGCCATTGACCACACACCATGAAAGTGACTTGCAAGTAAGCTTATATTTGTATGGTTTTCATGATCTACGAAGATGTTGCCATCAAAGAAGCTCCCGTAAACCAAAGGCTCAATCAAAACTAAACCAATTAGGACAGATGGTACTGCTAGAATTATCAAGGGTAGCGTAATAATTTTTGAACTCTCATGCGGGTATTGTTTATTTCTTAGCCCATGATCATTTTTCTTCCTTTTCACCTTATGCCACTTTTCTTCTCCACAAAAAACTAAAAAATAAAGTCTAAAAGAATAAAAGGCTGTAAAAAAAACACCAATCAACAATGCATAATAAGCAAAATTTGCTCCCCAAACTGTGCTTAGGTTTACCGCTTCAATAATAGTTTCTTTTGAATAGAAACCAGAGAAAAAGGGAGTGCCTATGAGAGATAACGAACCAATTAAAAAAGTAAAAGCGGTAATAGGCATGTATTTTTTTAATCCCCCCATTTGAGTAATATCTTGATCGTGATGCATCCCAATGATTACCGAGCCTGCACCTAAAAAAAGTAAGGCTTTGAAAAAAGCATGAGTAAGTAAATGAAAGATGGCAACAGAATAAGCCGAAACCCCAAGTGCAACAGTCATATAGCCAAGTTGTGATAATGTTGAATAAGCAATAATCTTCTTTATATCATTTTGAATTACTCCCAAAATACCCATTGAAATTGCTGTGATCGCTCCAATAACGATTACCACAGAGAGCAAAACATCAGATTGCTCGAATAATGGTGACATTCGTGCCACTAAAAAAATACCTGCTGTCACCATAGTGGCAGCATGAATTAAAGCGGAAATTGGAGTGGGTCCTTCCATTGAATCTGGAAGCCATACGTGAAGTGGTACTTGCGCGGACTTACCCATTGCCCCAATGAACAAACAAAATCCTATTAATGTAATTAATGAAATTGACGTATTAAATAAAATTACATGTTGTGATAAAAGTGCGGGTAATCTATTAAATACCTCTTCATAATCTAAAGTCCCAAACCAGAACATGATCAGAGCAACACCTAAAATTAAACCAAAATCACCTACTCTATTGACTAAAAAAGCCTTTAAATTTGCATGAATTGCTCTTGGTTTTTTGTACCAGAATCCTATTAGTAAATAGGAGACCAGACCAACAGCCTCCCAACCAAAGAATAGTTGTAAAAAATTATTACTCATCACAAGCATTAGCATGGCAAAGGTAAATAGGGAAATATAACTAAAGAAACGGCTAAAACCTTTGTCATCTTTCATGTAATTGATCGTGTAAATATGGACCATCAATGATATAAAAGTCACAATAACCATCATTACTGCAGATAAAGTATCAACTAAAAAACCAATCTCAAATGTATAGCCTCCCGAAGTCAGCCAGGTATAGACAGTTTCATTTAATTTAAAGCCATACAAGGTCAGGTATAAAGCATATCCTGATAGGATAAATGCTATGGTTACACCAAAAATAGGGACTAGATAAGAAAAATATTTTGGTAATTTTTTACCAAATAAACCTACAAAACAAGCTGCGATCAATGGAGACAAGGGGATAACAGTTAGAATATTTAACATAATTGCTTTATCCCTTTAATTGATTGATATCTTCAACGTCAATCGTCCGATTATTTCTAAAAACAATAATTATAATTGCTAATCCAATAGCAGCTTCTGCTGCTGCAACTGTCAAGATAAAGAAAACAAAAATTTGACCTGCCAAGTCACCTAAATAATAGCTAAATGCAATGAAATTCATATTTACGGCGAGCAACATTAATTCAATTGCCATCAGAAGGATGATGATATTTTTTCTGTTAAGAAATATACCAACAACCCCTATCATAAATAGTAATGCTGCTAAGATTAGAAAATGAGATAGATCAATCATTTTCTTTTCGTGCGCTTTTTAATTTTTACCTTTTCACTTTTCATTTCTATCATTTTGATTCGGTCAGACTTTTGAACGCCAATTTGTAATGCAGGGTCAATGCCTTTATGCATTTTTTTTCCTCTTAATGTAAGGGAAATTGCTGCGATAATTGCGACCAATAGGATAATTGCTGCTACTTCAAAAGGTAATACATAATCACTATATAAAACCTCACCTATAGCATCGGTATTACTCTTTTTTGGTGCCTCAAATAAAGCCGGTGCTTTAAAAAAAGGTTGATTCAGGACAAGAATAATCTCAGTCAACATGACAATGGAAACAAAAGCTATGGCAGGAAAATAATTCCAAAATCCTTTCTTCATGACTTCAACATTAATGTCGATCATCATGATTACAAATAAAAATAAAACCATCACAGCACCCACATAAACAAGTACAAGAGCTATAGCTAAAAATTCAGCTTGCAATAACAACCATAGCCCCGCTGCACTAAAGAAGGAGAGTACAAGAAATAAAGCTGAAAAGATTGGGTTTCTAGCTGTAATGACCTTGATTGCTGAAAAAAGCAAAATAAACGAGAAAAAATAAAAAACTGCTGATGAATAATCCATTACCTGTAGTTTTCCTCTTCTTTACGATCCTTTGCAATTTGATCCTCGTATTGATCACCGACTTTTAATAACATTTCTTTTGTGTAAATTAAATCTCCTCTTTCCTCTCCGTGGTAGTCTAAAATTCTTGTCTCAACAATTGAATCAACTGGGCAAGATTCCTCACAAAATCCACAAAATATACATTTGGTAAGATCAATATCATATTGGGTTGTCCGCCTTGTATTGTCCTCTCTCATTTCTGATTTAATAGTAATTGCCATTGCTGGACAAACAGCCTCACAGAGCTTGCATGCTATGCAACGTTCTTCCCCATTAGGGTATCTTCGAAGTGCATGTAAACCCCTAAATCTAGGTGACTGTGGTGTTCTTTCCTCTGGGTATTGAATCGTAATTTTTTTTGAAAAAAAATACCTTCCAGTCAGAGCTAAACCGATAATTAGCTCATAAAGTGTCAGGCTTTTTATAAAATGTTTTATTTTTTTTAGCATAGTTTTTTAGTGAAACATCTCCCCATAAGAAGTTTGCATCATAAGCCCAACAAAGATTATCCAGATTAAGGTAATTGGAATAAATATTTTCCAGCCTAATCTCATAATTTGATCATAACGGTATCTTGGAAATGTTGCTCTAAACCATAAGAAAAAGAAAAGTAAAAAAATTACCTTCAATAATAACCATAAAATTCCATCAGGAATAAATTCAACGGGTGATAACCATCCTCCCAAAAACATCAATGCAGCCAACATCGATACAAGAATCATGTTCGCATACTCCGCTAGAAAAAATACTGCAAAAGCCATTCCTGAATATTCAACATGAAATCCAGCCACAATCTCAGATTCTCCTTCAGCTACATCAAAAGGTGCTCTATTTGTTTCTGCAACAGCGCTAATAAAATAGATAATAAATAATGGAAAAAGTGGCCAAACATACCATTGAGAGATACCGCCTGATTGTCCTAAAACAATCTCACCTAAATTCAAACTGTTTGCACACATTAGGACGCCGACCAGAGTAAAACCCATAGCAATCTCATAAGATACAATCTGGGCGGCTGAACGTAAACTCCCTAAAAATGCATACTTAGAGTTTGAAGCCCAACCCGCAATAATGACACCATAAACAGCAATTGATGTCATTGCCAAAACATAAAGAAGTCCTGCATTGATATCCGATAAAACAAGTTCTGCGTCAAAGGGTATAACTGCCCAAGCAGCAAATGCTGGTGCAATAGTTAGTATAGGAGCCAAAAGAAATAAAAAATTATTTGATTTTGTAGGGCTAATTATTTCTTTAAACATTAACTTAAAGGCGTCTGCTATGGGTTGTAAAAGTCCGAAATATCCAACTCTATTTGGGCCTATTCTTCCCTGCATAAAACCAATAACTTTTCTTTCAAAATAAGTTAAGTAAGCAACAGAAATCATCAATGGAAAAACAATGGCTACTATCTTCAAAATGGTCCAAATTGTTGTACTGATGACTTCGGGAAATTGTTGAAAAATATTATCCATATTTATGAGCTTCTTTTAATTTTCAATTTATGATTCATACCTAGTGAAGCTGTTGCAAGTTGTTTTCCGAAAATTAAAATAGAGTTTAAACTGACTTTTTCATCACTTTTTATTTTGATTGTAATTTCTGCTTCCTCTGAAGATACTTTAATTTTTTGATCATCGATTAAATTTTCTTTCAACATAGTTTTGGGATTTATGTAAGCAAAAGCTTGGTCTATGTTTTCATTTTGATGGAGTGCAGAAGCACGCCTTACAATCATATCTGAATCTATTGCCCTAATAGGACTAATCAATTCCAAGCCCTGTGGTATTTTATTTTTCTTTGAGTTCTCAAAATCTTTTATGTTGTGACTATAATTTTTATTAATCTCCTCTATTGCTTCAACCTTTATCTCATCAGAAGAATCATAGGAAAAGTCTTCAAGCTCTAAAAAATTAGCCAACACACGAAGTATTTTCCAGCCCGGTCGGGACTTTCCATGAGGGGGTGTGACTGCAGCAAAAGATTGCAATCGCTTTTCCATATTCATGTATGTGCCTGATGTTTCAGTGGGTGGGGTCATCGGTAAAACAATATCAAATTCTTTTAAAGAGTCCGATACAAATGGAGAGATAGCAATATTAAATTTTGCACTCTTGAGTGCTTTTGTTATTTTTTTAGGAGAGTGATAATCAAAATATGGATCAAAATTTATCATAATGAATGATTCTTTTTTTTGATTTATAACTTCATCAGTATTAACCTCATCCAAACTAAGATTAAGTTCACTTAGTCCAACACTATTTGCATAACCGGGTATCACACCAAAAGTAGCCCCAATTGCTTTAGCAATATGCATTGCAATTATTTTGATATTATCCCCCTCAATTTGAGCTAAAACTTGATGGCCAATAAATATCGCATTTTTACTTTTATCCCTAGTAAGGGATTCCGAAATTTTTTTTGTTTCCTTGCTAACTTTTATTTGTTTCAGCGCATTCTTAATAGATTCTGAATTGATTTTATACTTGGTAACTGACTGAACCTCTTTAAGTATTTCTAGTAAATAATTTAAATATGTTGATGGGTTTACAATAATTTTTCCTAAACATGGGGTTGAATTAAAGTCGTCATAAGAGGTAATAATTGAGAAACTATTGTTCTTCATTGCGAATCTTCTAAACCGATGTGCAAGTAATGGTTGATCATTTTTTAAATTTGAGCCAACAACCAAAATTGAGTCATGAGATTCTATTTCTTCAATCTTGCACCCAAGCCAATTATTATTTTTTGAAAAACTTTTTTCTAATAACCTATGATCGATATGCGTTGTATTTAGTTGTTTTGAAATCTTCTTCAATAAAAACCCTTCTTCAATAGTGGTTTGAGGTGAGCATAGAATGCCCAGTTGATTAGGTTTTTTTGTATTGATAGTATTAATTTTATTTTTAATTAATTCATAAGCCTCTTCCCAGTCAATCTCTTTCCATTGATTTTTAACTTTTTTTAATGGATTGTTGATTCTATCTTTATGATAAAGACCTTGATAAGAAAATCGATCTCTATCAGAAATCCAACACTCATTTATTGATTCATTTTCTTTTGGTATTACTCTTTTTATAATATTGTCTTTCACATGTACTTCAATGTTCGACCCCAGGCTATCATGGCATGAGACTGTATTTCTCCTTACCAACTCCCAACTTCTTGCAGAATATCTAAATGGTTTAGACGTTAAAGCCCCTACTGGGCATAAATCAATAATGTTTCCGGATAATTCAGATTCAACAGATTTGTCAACATATGCAGAAATCTCAGCATGCTCTCCTCTTCCTACCAATCCAAGCTCTGCCATTCCTCCAACTTCTTTTAAAAATCTTACACACCGAGTACATTGGATACAGCGCGTTAAATCAGTGGATATTAATGGTCCAATATTTTTATCAAAAACAACACGCTTTTCTTCGGTATATCTTGTTTTACTTGCCCCATAAGCAACAGCTGTATCCTGTAAATCACATTCTCCACCTTGATCACATATCGGACAATCAAGAGGGTGATTAATGAGAAGAAATTCCATTACACTTTTTTGCGTATCTTTTGTAAATTTTGATTTAGTGAATATCTCCATACCCTCCATCACTTGAGTTGCACAAGCCGGTAAGGGTTTAGCAAAGTTCTTTACTTCAACCAAACACATTCTACAATTTGCAGCTACACTGAGTTTTTTATGGTAACAAAAACGAGGGATATCTATGCCAACCTGATCAGCCACCTCAATAATTGATGTCTTTGGTTTAACCTCTAAATCTTTACCGTTAATTTTAATTTTAATCATGAGTTTTAGCCACCATACTTTTACCATTCTTAATAAAGTATTCAAATTCACTTTTAAAATATTTTATAAAACTTAATACAGGCACTGCTGCAGCATCTCCAAGCGCACAAATAGTTCGTCCTGAAATTTTTTGACTTACATCCTGAAGTAACTCCATGTCTTCAGGTTTACCTTTGCCTTCAACTATTCTTTTAATGACACGGTATACCCAACCTGTTCCTTCACGACAAGGCGTGCACTGTCCACATGACTCCTCATAAAAAAAGTAAGATAATCTTTTTAGGGTTGATACCATGCATGTTGTATCATCCATAACAATCAGTGAGCCAGCACCAACACTTGAACCTGCATTTTTTAAACCGTCATAATCAAGGGTTGTTTTCATTATTTCTGATGCAGGTAAAACAGGTGTTGATGGTCCTCCAGGGATGACAGCCTTAAGGGTTCTACCTTTCCATACTCCGCCTGCTAACTCTAATAACTCATTAAATGGCATGCCTAATGGAATTTCATAGTTTCCCGGATTCTCAACGTGCCCTGAAACAGAAAATATTTTTGTGCCGCCTGAATTTTCAACCCCAATATTTGCAAAACTCTCTCCCCCATTTTGAATAATCCAAGGGATTGAGGCATATGTTTCCGTATTATTGACATTAGTGGGTCTTCCATAAATACCATAGGTTGCAGGGAAAGGGGGTTTGAATCTTGGTTGACCTTTTTTACCTTCAATCGACTCTATAAGAGCTGTTTCCTCACCACAAATATATGCACCATATCCATGAAACGCAAATAATTCAAAATCAAAATTAAATCCACAAATTGATTTGCCTAAAAAATTTGCTTTTTTCGCTTCGGCCAATGCATTTTCAAATGACTCGTATTCTTCCCATATTTCTCCATGAATATAGTTATAGCCAACTTGAGCGCCCATAATATATGCGGCAATTGTCATTCCTTCAATTATTTGATGTGGGTTATTTTTAATGATCTCTCTATCCTTAAATGTCCCAGGTTCACCTTCGTCGCTATTGCAAACTATGTACTTTGTTCCTGGTGAATCGTTTTGAATGAAAGACCATTTAATTCCCGTAGGAAAGCCTGCCCCTCCTCTCCCCCGAAGGCCAGAAATTTTTATCTCTTCAATTAATTTTTCTGGTGAAATCTTTTCCCTTAAAATCCTTTGAATTTGTTGATAGCCACCAATATCCAAATAAGTCTTAAGGCTTGCTGAATCATCCAAATGTGATGTTCTTAAACATATAGGGAATGTCTCTTTTTTTTCAAACGCTTTATTTTGTCTTCCCTTTTCCATTATGAATCTAATTCCTCAAGAATCTGGTCTACTTTTTGTGGGGTAAGGTATTCATACATTTTTTGGTTATTAACTGTCATTAGGGGTGCTCCGCCGCATGCCCCCATGCACTCGCTCTCTTTTAAACTAAATTTCTTATCTTTTGTTACTTCATTGAAATCAATTTTTAACTTCTTTTTAAGGTGGCATACAATATCATCAGCATCTCTTAGAGCGCATGAAATATTCGTACAAATTGAAATTTTATACTTACCAGCCGGTTTCAATTCAAACATGTTATAAAAAGTCGCAACTTCCATGGCTGCAATTTTTGGCATATCTAAATAATCTGCAGCCATTGCGATCAAATCATTTGTTAAGAAACCATTCTCTGTTTGGATGATTTGAAGTGCTGCAATAATGGCTGATTGTTTTTGGTCATCAGGGAATTTTTTTAACTCTTTATCTATTTTTTGAATTGTTTTTTTCGTCAACATTATCTGTCAATTTCCCCAAATACAATATCCTGAGTGCCTATGATGGCTACTAAATCGGAGAGCATATGTCCTTTTGTCATTTCATTGATAGCGGCCAAGTGAGGAAATCCAGGTGCTCTTATTTTTAAACGATAAGGCTTGTTTGCACCATCGGATATAATGTAAGTCCCAAACTCCCCCTTTGGGTGCTCGACAGCTGCATAAGCCTCCCCTTTTGGAATATGAAAACCCTCGGTGAATAACTTGAAATGATGGATCATTGATTCCATATCTTCTTTCATTTCTGTTCTTGAAGGGGGTGTCACTTTATTATCACTTGAAATAACAGGGCCGGGGTTGGTTCTCAACCAATCAATACATTGCTTAATAATTTTGTTGGATTCTCTCATCTCCTCCATTCTTACTAAGTATCGATCATAGCAGTCACCCTCTTTACCAATAGGAATTTTAAAATTAAATTCGTTATATGTCTCATATGGTTGTTTTTTTCTTAAGTCCCACTCAACACCAGATCCCCTGAGCATAGGGCCTGTCAATCCTAATGCGATTGCTCTATCTGGATCAACTACACCGATACCCACGGTTCTTTGTTTCCATATCCTGTTATCAGTTAGAAGGGTTTCGTATTCATCAACATTAGCTGGGAATCTGTTTGAAAAATCTTCAATAAAATCAAGCAGGGATCCGGTTCTATTTTTATTCAGTTTTTTTATCTCTGATGCACTCTTTGTTTTAGATGCTTCAAACTGTGGCATTTTGGTGGGTAAATCTCTATAAACTCCCCCTGGTCGATAGTAAGCTGCATGCATTCTTGCTCCAGATACCGCTTCATAACAGTCAAACAAGTCTTCTCTTTCTCTGAACGCGTACAAGAAAACCGTCATCGCCCCGACATCAAGGGCATGTGCGCCAAGCCATAATAAGTGGTTTAGTATTCTTGTGATTTCGTCAAACATGACTCGTATGTATTGTGCTCGAATAGGAACATTTATTTTCAATAATTTTTCTATTGTCATGACATAAGCATGCTCATTCATCATCATTGAAACATAATCAAGACGATCCATATAAGGAACTGATTGAAGATACGTTCTATTTTCAGCAAGCTTTTCTGTGGCTCGATGCAGTAAACCAATATGTGGATCGACACGCTGAATTACTTCACCATCCATCTCAAGTACTAGCCTCAAAACACCATGTGCTGCAGGATGTTGTGGTCCAAAATTCATTGTGTAGTTTTTAATTTCAGCCACGATGAATTCCCTCATCTCTTATTAACCTGGGGACATTGTTTCTCTCTTCAATTGAAACTGGTTCGTAGATCACCCTTTTGAGGGTTGGGTCGTACCGCACTTCAACTTTGCCAATCATTGGAAAATCTTTTCTGAATGGATGGCCAACAAAACCATAATCTGTTAAGAGCCTTCTTAGATCAGGATGATCAACAAACATTAAACCAAATAAGTCAAACGCTTCTCTTTCATACCAGTCTGCGTTGGGCCATATTGTTGTTGATGTTGGAAATAGAGGAAATTCATCATCATCAGCAAATACTTTCACCCTTAAGCGCGTATTATTCTTCAACGATAGCAGGTGATAGACAACACAAAATCTTTTTCCATCTAATGCTGCGAATTTATACTCTTGGTAATCAACCCCGCATAAATCTATCAGTTGTTTAAAATTAAACTCTGGTTTGTCTCTGAGAGATTTTAATGCTGGAATAATATTTTTCTGATCGAACGTGACAGTTATTTCACTTTTTTCGTTTGTTATGGATAGAATTTTTTTCTTAAAGAAGCTTTTAAGGTTCTGTGTTTGTTTTTTTATATCTTGACTCATCTTGCAATTGTGTTGGTGCGTTTAATTTTCTTTTGAAGCTGTAAAATGCCAAACATCAGCGCTTCCGCAGTTGGAGGGCAGCCAGGAACATAAATATCGACTGGGACTATTCTGTCACTTCCTCTAACAACTGAATATGAGTAATGATAGTAGCCGCCGCCATTCGAACAAGATCCCATTGATATCACCCACCTAGGCTCTGCCATTTGGTCATAAACTCGCCTTAATGCTGGAGCCATTTTATTCACAAGAGTGCCTGCAATAATCATGACATCCGATTGCCTAGGGCTCGGTCTAAAAACAACACCAAAACGATCTAAATCGTATCTTGACGCACCCGCGTGCATCATTTCAACAGCACAGCATGCTAATCCAAATGTCATAGGCCATAGGGAACCAGTTCTCGCGTAATTGATTAACGTATCAACATTTGTAGTTACGTAACCTTTTTCTAATATGCCTTCTATACTCATAATTTTATTCCCAATCTAAAGCTCCCTTTTTCCACTCGTAGATAAACCCAATGACCAAGATAAAAAGAAAGATCATCATAGCGATAAACCCAAAAAGTCCAATTTTGTTGATAACAACAGCCCAAGGGAAAAGAAATGTGATTTCTAGGTCGAAAAGGATAAATAAAATTGCAACAAGGTAATATCTAACATCAAATTTCATACGCGCATCTTCAAAAGCTTCGAATCCGCATTCATATGGTGAGTTTTTTTCTTTGTATGGTTTACTGGTACTTAATATTTTACCGAGGATGAGTGGCCCTAGTCCTATAAAAAGGCCTATGATGATGAATACTAATATTGGAAAATAATTTTCCAGCACGAACAATCCTTAAATTTTTAAAAATACCATCAAAATGGTGCCGTCGGAGAGACTCGAACTCTCACGACTTTCGTCACTACCCCCTCAAGATAGCGTGTCTACCAATTCCACCACGACGGCTAAGCCAACAAAGTCATGTTAATTTGGAATATCTTGAGTATTATCTATTCCTTCTGACTCATTTAGTTGCTCATTGGTTTCAACTGATTGTGAGCTATTTTCTTGAATCTGATCTGCAGCTGAGCTTGCATTTTTATTGCTAGCTATAAAGGCTAGCCCAATACTTGTGCAAAAGAATATTGTGACGCAAATAGCTGTTAATCTTGTGACAAAATTACCTGAACCTTGTGCCCCAAAGACGCTGCCTGAAGAATTTCCACCAAATGCGGCTCCAGCATCAGCCCCTTTTCCGTGTTGAACTAAAACTAGCCCAATTACACTTAAGCTGACAACCACATGAATAATTGTTATTAAGTTTTCCATATCATTGAATCTTTTTAAAAATTTAAATTATATTTTGCTGATGCCATTACATATTTCATAAAATTCGTTTGTGTTTAGGGATGACCTTCCCATCAAAACTCCGTCAACCCCATTAATTTCACATAATTGTACCGCATTTTTGGCATTAACACTTCCACCATAAACAATATTTACCTCATCATTGTCAGTAGAATTTATATTGATTAACTGCTTTATAAAATCACACATTTTTTCAATTTGATTTGGACTTGCTGCTGAGTCAGATCCAATTGCCCATATTGGCTCATATGCAACGATTGATCCTTTAAAAATATCACTACCGTACATATCCAGGATAGTTTTAATTTGCTCAGCTACTACTTTTTCCATTATTCCTGCTTCACGCTCATTGAGATTTTCTCCAACACACAATAAAGGGGTCATATTATGCTTTTTAATCATATTAAATTTTTCAGCTATATTTTCATCTGATTCACAGTAAGCTGTATTCCTTTCTGAGTGACCAACTATAATTAATTTACTTTGAAAATCTTTAATCATTGAGGCACTTACTTCACCAGTGTATGGTCCCTCGGGTTCTTTGGCTACATTTTGACAACCCCAGTTTATGTTTGACCCAGTCAATATTTTTTGCGCCTGAAATAAATAGGGGTATGGCACACAGAGGGTTATTTCAAGATTATTGAATGTATTCAATTTCTGCAGGAGATTTTTAAAATGATCCTCATTAAAAGCTAATGAGCCATGCATTTTCATATTGCCAATGACAATTTTTTTTGATTTTTTTTTCATTCCACAATATTTTTTATGATTATTTGAATGCTTGTCTTTCCATTAAATTCATTTGCATCAATCGAGTAAACTACCTTTATTTTATCAGGTAGTGTCTGGTTATTATTAAAAAATATTGCATCATAATTTTTATCTTTTCTTAGTAGGCATTTTGTATGTTTATCTGAAAGTACTTCTTGATGAATTACATCAAAAGTATCCACAAAAAATGGTGCAAAAAACTCCTGCCCCCAAACTTGATTATTAATAATCTTAGCCACAGAAAAGTTTAGATATTCAGATTCTATACTTTCATCATACTCTATGGTTTTGCTGAGCAAATCTGGATTAATAAGCTCTCTACACGTAAGTTCAAATACTTCACTGAACTTACTAAAGTTATCTTTTTTTATTGTCAGGCCCGCTGCCATCGCATGACCCCCAAAAGTTTGAATTAAACTTGGATGACGCTTTGAAATTAAATCTAATGCATCCCGAAGATGAAATGAGTCTATTGACCTTCCAGAGCCCTTAACTAAATCATCACTATGATTTGCAAATGCAATTGTAGGTCGAAAATACTTCTCTTTTAATCGAGAGGCCAGAATTCCAACCACCCCTTCGTGCCAATCTGCATTAACTAAAACAATCGAATACTGATGTTGACTCTTTTTATTATCTAATAAATCAAATGCTGATGAAACCATGGAAGATTCTATATGCTTTCTATTCTCATTAAATTTTATTAGTTCTCTAGCATAACTTGATGCTTGTGTTAGATTATCTGATAAAAGGCATCTTATCCCAATCGTCATATCACTTAATCTTCCTGCTGCATTTATCTTTGGCGCAATCACAAAAGATAAGTCAGTTGTCTTTAGGCTTGAATTTTTTTTCTTTGACTCATTGATAATTGCCTTAATCCCAAGGTTAAATTTATTTCCTCTAATAATATTCATACCCGCAGACACTAAAATTCTATTATTAAAATCAAGTGGCACAAGATCGGCAATGGTCCCTAAAGCTACCAAGTCAAGTAGGTCAATTAATGTGGGTTCTTTGTAATCTATATTTTTTTTTCTAAAAGCAATTCTTAATGCAAGCAATACATAAAACATGACCCCTACACCGCATAGGTTCTTACTTGGAAATGAGCAATTTTTCTGATTTGGATTCACAATAAACTTTGCGTTTGGTAACAAATTTCCTGGGAGATGATGATCGGTTATAATTACCTCTAATCCCGCCTTATTTGCAGCTTCAACTCCATCATGACTTGCAATTCCATTATCAACAGTAAGAATAATATCTGGGTCTTTTTTGAGTGATAACTCAACGATCTCAGGCGTAAGTCCATAACCATATTCGAATCGATTTGGTACTATGAAATCGACATTTGCACCGAATTTTTTTAATCCTTTCATACCGCATGCACAAGCAGTGGCTCCATCAGCATCGTAGTCACCGACAATCACTATTTTTTTATTTGCTAATATTGCCTCATATAAAAAATCACCTACCTCTATGTTTGATAGAAGTAAATCCGGCGATAAAAGTTTATCGAGTTTGTAATTTATCTCGTCTGCGTTATGAATTTTTCTCGCTGCAAAAATTTTAGCAAGTACAGGATGGATGCCACTTTCAATGAGTTCATGCTCAAGGGTATTATTAATTTTTTTTTCTTTAAGCTTCATTAAGTATCTCTTGCAGATTCTTTTTTTTCTTCCAAAATTTAAGCCTCATAAACAAACTGGTTTTAAATAAAATTTTATAAAGGCCGAAATGAAGAGATAAGTTTAAATTTTTTATTTTTTTTGTTTCAAATGTCTCAAAGATAAATTTAAAGATATCTTGATTATTAGATTGGAAAACATGATCGTAAAAAAAATAATTTTTTTTTGGATTTTTGTTATACGAATAAGGGTCTATTAAATTAATTTTAGGATCTAAAATTGCTATTTTTTTTAATAACGTTAAATTACTGTATACATCCTTTACGTCGCTGGTTTCATTAATTTGTATTTGACTACCTCCACCGCAAAACCATATTGAATTAATTGGATAATCATTTCTTTTTTCTCTATTTCTATTAATCTCATGGTTAAATAAAAACATTTGTAATTCATTAATAAATTTATGCCACCAGCTTTTATCTGGCCCAAATGGTAAAAAGTCTCTATTTGGCACTTGATTGATTTCCTCTGGAAAATAGGTAGATATATTAAATTTTTTTAAGGTTGCAAAATATAATTTTTTTTCAAACATAAAGAAATTACATTCATCATCTGAGAAGTGTTGGTTGAGTTCTTCACATAACCTTTGCAGTTCATCAGAACTACATTCATTCTCTAAGTTTCTTTCAAATTTATAAAAATCTCTTTGCAGAGAAAAATAGCAAGGTGTTGCTTGGAAAAAAGTATAGTTTGAATCTTTAGAAAATTTTTCATTTGCTAAAATAGCTGCAATCGGATAATCATTTTGCTGAGCAATATTAAAATCATTGCAGACTTCTTTTTCAAAAGAAGTATTTTTTATGATTGAATAATCACACTGGTTTACTAGTCGATCTAAGTATTCACTCTGGGGGATATGGTCACATTTAATTTTATAAAAATGTGTCAAACTTTAATCACGAATAAATAAACTAATAAACCAAAATAAAGGAGCGCAAATATAGCGACAATGAAAAAAATAAGGAATAAATTTTTGTGAATTTTATTTAAAATAACCTTAATTTCATTTATGTCTTTATCTATCTTCATTGAATTGGTGCCCGGGGCCGGAATCGAACCGGCACGACCGTGAGGTCGAGGGATTTTAAGTCCCTTGCGTCTACCAATTTCGCCACCCGGGCTTCGCAGTAACAGTATGGTGTGGCGAGATTTTACCACATTTTTA
>JABBAU010000002.1:8755-26268 GCA_018607785.1 Methylobacillus sp. | reverse complement strand
AGCAAGCAGCCACAACTAAGGATACAAGTGCCGGGGGTCTGGCTCGCCATTTTTTCATTTACTAATAAGCGTTTAAATGTCACATCAAGTTTTAGCAAGAAAATGGCGTCCAAAGAATTTTGATTCCCTTGTGGGTCAAGAAAATACGGTGCAAGCTTTAGTTAATGCCCTTGATCAAGAAAGACTGCATCACGCCTATTTATTTACTGGCACCAGAGGTGTTGGTAAAACAACCTTAGCAAGAATCCTAGCAAAATCACTGAATTGTGAAAAAGGTATATCTTCAAACTCATGCGGTGAATGTTCCTCATGCCTCGCAGTAGATAAAGGTAACTTTGTTGATCTTATTGAAGTTGACGCTGCATCAAACACGAAAGTTGATGAAATGCGAGAGCTTTTAGAGAATTCGCAATATGCGCCTACTTCAGGGAGATTTAAGGTATACATTATTGATGAGGTGCATATGCTTTCTAACAGCGCATTTAACGCGATGTTAAAAACACTCGAGGAACCGCCAGAGCATATTAAATTTATCCTAGCAACAACTGATCCAAAAAAATTACCAGTCACTGTCCTATCAAGATGTCTTCAGTTTAATTTAAAACAGATGACAGTTGAAAAAATATCAAACCATCTTGATATGATATTAGGTGAGGAGAAAATCAAATTTGAAAAAAAAGCATTAGGCTTAATCTCAAAATCAGCAAAGGGAAGCATGCGTGATGCTTTATCAATCCTCGATCAAGCAATTGCCTATTCAGGAAATGAAATATCAGAAGAAAAAATAAGTGAAATGCTTGGTGTTGTTGATAATAACTTTTTGACAGAAATCTTGTTTAAATTATCAGAAAATAAAGGTGACGACCTCATAGAAATTGGTTGTGGAATGAATGATAAAAATATTGCTCTTGATAGTACATTAGATGACTTAGCTTCCCTTATCCATAGAGTGTCTGTTTATCAGGTTGCGCCAAGTAATGAGCTAGAATATCAAAATAATAATGAAATAAAAAAACTCAGTGAATTATTTACCCCAGAAACACTTCAACTTCTTTACCAAATTGTAATTAATGGCAAAAAGGATATTTACTTAGCTCCTGATTTATTAACTGGTTTCAATACGACATTATTGAGAATGTTAGCGTTTTTTCCATCTATGCAATCTGAAAAATTAGAGCCTAAATCAAAAGAAAAAAATATGATAACTTCTGATGAAGTTATTTCAGAAAAAAAAAATTCTAAAGAGCGAGTGATTGTTGATGAGAAAGATTTTCAAGAGTTTGATGGCGATTGGCATGAATTAGTAAAAAAACTAAAGCTTGGGATTGCTAATTCTTTAGCGCAAGAGTGCGAATTTAAATCTTATCAAGACTATAGCTTTGAGCTAACTCTTGACTCGAAAAAGAGTCATCTAATGCAAAATAATTATGTTGAAAAGCTTGAAGAGTCATTAATTAACCATTTCAATAAGAAGGTCAAAGTAAAAATATTAGTTGATGAAGTTCAAACAACGCCTGCTATAAAGTCATCAAATGAAAAATCTAAGTTATTAAAAGAAACTGAATCTGCTATGATGAAAGATGGATTTGTTAAAGATTTAATTGAGAATTTTGACGCACAAGTTGTACCAACAAGTATTGAACCATTAAACAATAAAGGAAAATAGTATGGCTAAAGGTGGTATGGGTAACCTAATGAAGCAAGCACAAATGATGCAAGCAAATCTTCAAAAAGCTCAAGCTGAGCTTGCAAATATCGATGTTCAAGGCACATCGGGGAATGGATTAATTAAAATTACTATTTCATGTAAGCATGAAATTAAGAAAGTTGATATCGACCCTTCTCTTCTTGAAGATAAAGAAATGTTAGAAGATTTGATTATGGTTGCTTTCAAAGATGCATTAAGCAATATCGAAAGTACCTCTTCGCAAAAAATGGGAGGCTTGGTTCCTCCGGGAATGAATTTACCTTTTTAGTCTTATGCAGACTAACAACATCCTTGAAAACCTTATAGAGTCACTTAAATGTCTTCCAGGAGTTGGTCCAAAATCTGCGCTTCGCTTAGCCTATTATCTGCTTCAAAGAGACAGACAGGGAGCAAAAATACTTGCAAACTCAATTGAAGAATCATTAAAGAAACTAGGTCATTGTCAACTTTGTAATAATTTTACTGAAGAAGATATCTGCTCAATATGTAACTCACAAAAAAGACTTTCGGATACACTTTGTGTTGTAGAAATGCCTACTGATTTACTAATGCTTGAACAAACGCATTCATATGAAGGTATGTATTTTGTTTTAATGGGTCGGTTATCCCCTCTTGATGGAATTGGGCCAAAAGAAATTCATATCAATAAGCTTCTTGAAAGAATAAAAAAAAGTGAGATTAACGAGGTAATCCTTGCAACAAATTTTACGACCGAAGGGAACACAACAGCACAATATATAGCTGAACTCTTAAAAGAAACTAACATAAAGGTCACTAGAATTGCACGAGGTCTTCCTATGGGTGGTGAGATAGAATACATTGACTCTGGCACCCTAGCTCAATCTCTTGTTGAGCGAAAAAAACTAACCTAACTCTTTAATTAATTTAGGGACTTCAGAAGGATGGTTTATTAATGCATCTGCGCCCCAGGTCTCAATATAATCGTCTTTTTTTAAGTAACCATAGCATGCAAGAATTGAATATATTTTGGCTGCCTTTGAAGAAGTTATATCTTTTTGTGCATCTCCCACATAAATTACTTCTTTTGGTAAAACACCTAAAGATTTACATGCTGAGATGAGCATATCAGGAGATGGTTTAGGATCGATTCCATCATCTCCGCATATTAAAATTTCACATCTTTCATCAAGATTGATAAATTTTAAAATAACTTCAACAAAGCAACGATGTTTATTTGTGACTATTCCCCAGCCTATTTCTTTATTATCCAAAAAATTAACTAAATCTAAAATTCCATCAAACAAAACTGGATTGTTTAAAATATTGCCTTTATAGATATCAATAAATTCGTCAGTCAGGGATGCATATTTATCTAATGCTTCATCAAAGCGCAAATTTAGAAAGGCCCTAATTCCATCGGATGCAACTGCACGTCCATCTTCAAAAGAAATTAAAGGCTTTTTATGCAATAAATAAAGGTCATTAGCAGATTTAACCAAATCATGAGCTGAATCAATAAATGTTCCATCTAAATCAAATAGAACTTTATTAATCATTAATCAAAGATGCTTCTACAATATAGTTAACGGAGGTATCTTGAGATAATTTATACTTTTGTGTGATGGGGTTATATGTCATCCCAATAATTGAATCAAATGATAAAGAATTTGCTCTAGCCCAATCTTGCAGTTGACTAGGCTTTATAAATTTTTTGTATTCATGAGTTCCTTTTGGTAATAAATTTAAAACATATTCAGCGCCTATAATCGCAAACAAAAATGCTTTTAAGTTCTTATTAATTGTTGAAAAGAAAATTTTTCCTCCAGGCTTAAGTAACTTTGAACATGTATTAATTATTGAGTTCGGGTCTGGGACATGTTCTAACATTTCTAAACAAGTAATGACGTCAAATTTTTCACTCGTATTTTTATAAAAATCTTCAATATTTGTATGTTTATATTGAATCTTTGTATTAGTCTCTTTAGCGTGAAGTTTTGCAATTTGAATCACCTTCTCTCCTTGGTCGATTCCTGTAACATCAGCACCCTCTATTGCGAGAGATTCAGACAGAATTCCGCCTCCGCAACCGACATCTAATATTTTTTTATTTTTTATATCGATTGAATTTTTTATAAATTCCAGTCTTAAAGGATTTATTTCATGAAGTGGCTTAAATTCACTGGTTGGATCCCACCATTTATGGGCTAACAAGTTAAATTTTTCAATCTCTTGAGTATCTACGTTTTTTTTATCTTTGCTTTCCATGACTTTGCTATATTTTTTAATCTATCCAAATCAATATTTTCTAATTGACCTGACTTAAGTTTTATTGTTCCATTGATCCAAACATAATCTACCCCACCTTGGTTACCATTATATAAAAGACTTGTAAGGGGGTTGTAAACTGGCTGAGAAAAGATTGAATCTAAATTAATAGCAACAATATCAGCTTTTTTATTTGGTTCGATTGAGCCGATCATTTTACTTTTATTCATCGCCTTGGCCGCGTTATAGGTTGCCATCTTAAAGACATTTTTGCTATCAAGTATTTCTGGCTGATGATTCAGCCCTTTGCCTAGCAAGGCTGCCAACCTAACCTCTTCAAGAACATCAAGCCTGTTATTGCTTGCAGAGCTATCCGTACCGATAGAAACATTTATGCCTAAATCCAGCATTTTTGATATATCTGCGATGCCGCTGCCCAATATAAGATTGGATGAAGGATTGTGTACTACATTAACATTATTCTGGTGTAACAAATTTAAATCTGATTCATCAACATGCGTACAATGTGCTGCCATTAAATTAGGTCCTAGCAGACCCAAAGATTTATATCGTTGAATTGGGGTCGCTTTGTATTGATTAATACTATTTTCAACCTCTTCCTTTGTTTCATGCAGGTGAGTGTGTATTGTCATATTAAGTTGATCTGCATAGGTTCCGATAGTATTGAGGGTTTTATCTGAGGTTGTGTATGGTGCGTGAGGTGCCAGCGATGTTGAAATTAATCCATCACCCCGCCATTGATCTCTAAAATCGAGTCCCTTTTTTAAATAATCGTCTGGGTCAGAGGCATAATTTGTTGGAAATTCCATCACAACTAATCCAATGTTTGCTCGAATTCCCATTTCAACAGCAGCTTCTGCTGTCTGGTTTGGATAAAAATACATATCATTGAATGTTGTTGTCCCTGACTTAATCATTTCAGCTATTGCAATTAATGAGCCATCTTTTACAAAAGCTTCACTGACATATTCTTTCTCAGCAGGCCATATATAATCCTCTAACCATGATTTTAATGGAACGTCGTTAGCGAAACCTTTTAAAAGTGACATTGCTGCATGTGTGTGGTTATTAATGAATCCAGGCATGATGATATGCTCAGATAGAGCAAACACCTCGTTAGCTTCATACCCATCAAAAACATTTTTAGTAGGAAGAATATCTAAAATTTCATCTTCTAATATTACAATTGAATGATCTTCTAAAAGTGTATTATTTTTATCAGCTGTAAAAATCCAAGATGCAGAAATAATTGAATTGACTTTTTTAATCATAGATTAAAAACATGTTAATCGAATGGGTGTTTAATTAATATGGTTTCATCTCTTTCTGGACCAGTAGAAACAATATGAACAGGAACATCACATAATTTTTCAAGTTTTGAAATATAATTTTGTGCATTTACTGGTAAATCATCCCAATTTTTTATTCCAAATGTATTTTCCGTCCATCCGGGCATGTCAATCAAAATTGGTTCACAATTCTCTGTTTGATCTGCTCCCAAAGGCAACAGATCAATCTTATCATCACCCATTTTATATCCTACACATATTTTAAGCGTCTCTATACCATCCAGGATATCAAGCTTTGTAATGCAAAGACCTGTTAACCCATTTACCATAGCTGAGCGTCTAAGAGCCGCAGCATCAAACCAACCACATCTTCTTTTTCTTTGTGTGACTGTCCCAAATTCCTTCCCTTTTGTGGACATTTGAAAACCCGGAGAGGATTCATCATCAATCGATAATTCACTTGGGAATGGTCCGCCTCCTACTCTCGTGGTGTAAGCTTTTGTAATTCCTAAAACATAGGTCAGCATGGAGGGTCCTACGCCTGTACCTCCTGAGGCTTGACCTGATATACAATTGGAGGAAGTAACGAAGGGATATGTCCCATGATCAATATCAAGAAGTGCGCCTTGAGCACCCTCAAACAATATACTTTTTCCAGATTGATTCACTTCATAAAGCTTTTGAGAAACATCACAAACAAAGGGTTTAATGAACTCAGCTTGATTAATCATTGAATCAAACTGCTTTTGAACTTCAATTGGTGATGCGTTTAAGTATTTAGTTAATACAAAATTATGATAATCAAGAACCTCTTCAAGTCTACTTAAAATATCATTTTGATTTAGAAATAAATCATATACCTTAAATGCTCTTCTTGCGACTTTATCCTCGTAGGCAGGGCCAATACCTTTCCCTGTAGTTCCAATTTTTTTGTTTTGAGAACGTATCGCCTCCCTTGCTCTGTCAAGCTCAACATGATAATCAAGGATTAACGGGCAACCCGCACTGATATGAAGCCTTCCTCTTACATTGATACCGTTTTTTTCTAGGCCTTTAACTTCGTTTGATAGGTGATTAATATCAAGAACAACGCCATTACCGATATAACAATCAATTCCTTCGCGAATAATTCCTGAGGGAACTAGATTTAATTTATATTCTTTTTGATTTTCATCTTGGCCAATAACAAGCGTATGGCCCGCATTGTGACCGCCCTGAAATCTAGCTACAGCCGACGCGTGGTCTGTTAGCCAATCAACAATTTTCCCCTTACCCTCATCACCCCATTGTGTTCCAATGACAACTACATTTTTAGCCATAATAGTTCTTTCTTAAGTTAGAAGGTTGTTGATAATAAACCTTAAATCAATTGAAAATCCAGTTGCTGGTCTAAGTTGCATGTCTGACTTGTTCATATTGTCATAGCGGCCACCTTGAGCAACTGCTGTATTGAATCCTTGCGCATATGCAGAATAAACAATACCTGTATGATATTGATAACCTCTAATATCAGAAAAATCAAAACTTATTTCAACATTAAATTTCTTCAAAGCCTTACAAATATTCGTTAGCGACTCAGCAATCTCATCTGCAACACCCTGATCAGGTAAGAAATTTTTAAGCTTTTTAAGTATAGATTCATCACCATAAAAATCTGGAAGAGAAATAAGCTTGTTTATTATCTCAGTCTCATTTTTTTTAGAAAGAATATTTTCTATTTCAGCTTTATCTTTTAGCATCATTGCATTACCAAGCTTCGAACTTTCGTTCGGTGATAAATCAATTTTGTTCTTTAATGAGTTGAAGACATCAAGATGGTTAATATCAAGAACGATATCTTTAATATCGAGAACTTTTAACGATTCAATAAGCAATTTTTGAATTTCTAAGTCTGCATTTATAGTTGGGTCACCAAAGTATTCTGCCCCCACCTGCAATAATTCTCGGGGCTGCTTACTTGAAGGGTTGGCTCTTAATACAGGGCCGGCATAACATAATTTATTAATACCGGTAGTTTTCATTTGTGTATCGATTCTGAATGCTTGTGTAGTTAAGTCAGAACTTATTCCCATCATTTTTCCTGTCATCTGATCCACAACTTTATAAGTTTCAAGATCAAGATCTTTACCATAAGCATTAAGGGAGTCAGAAAACTCTAGCATAGATGGAAAGATCAGCTGGTACCCATTTTTAAGAAACAGGTCTATAAGCAATCTTTTTTTTGACTCTATAACGAGAGCTTTTTTTGGAAAAATATCTTCTGCATTTTCTGGAAGAAGCCATTGGTTCATTTTAGTAGATCCCAATAAATATTATCATTATGCCAATAATCACCGACAAAAGTCCATAGAACTTTATTTGACCATTTTTTTGATTTGTTATTCTAGTAAAGGCATCTTTCCATGCTTGCGTAAAGAATAAAGGAAATATTCCCTCAATAACCAAGACTAGACCTATGGCTAAAACGATAGAATCGTTCAATTACTTGCTATTAGGGCTTTTTAAGAATTTAAAGAAATCAGAATTCGGATCAAGCACTAAGATATCGTCCTTACCTCTGAAACTTTTTCTGTAAGCTTCCAGGCTTCTAAAAAAATCATAAAAATCTTGGTTTTTAGAAAACGCTTCCGCATAAATTTTTGCTGCGGTGGCATCGCCCTCACCCTTGATCTTTTGCGCATTTTTATAGGCTTCTGTAATGATGATATCTCTTTCTTTTTCTGCAACAGCCCTAATCTTTTCTGAATCTGCAAAACCCTGAGATCTTAATTCATTAGCAACTGACTTTCTTTCAGCATTCATTCTTTGATAAACAGATTGACTAACCTCTTCGGGGAGGTCAACACGTCTTAATCTCACATCTAAGATTTCAACACCAATTAATCGAGATTCCTTGTCTGCTCTTTCTTGTAAAATGCCCATAATTTCTGACCTTTGACCAGAAACTACTTCTTGAATTGTTCTTTTACCAAATTCAGCTCGAAGACCGTCGTTAACAGTTTGAGTTATTCTTCGCTCTGCTTGTCTTTCATCTCCATTGACTGATACATAGTACTTTGAGGGATCAATTATTTTCCATTTGATATAAGAATCCACCAATACATTTTTTTTCTCACTGGTAATAAATCTATCAGGTTGATCAGATTCATAAGTTAAAATTCTTTTATCGAAAAACCTCACATTTTCAACAATTGGTGTTTTAAAATAAAGACCCGGATCTGATTTAACCGCGACAATTTCTCCAAGCCTGAAGACTAATGCATATTGTCTTTGGTCAACCGTGAAAGTTGATAAGCTTAATAAGATTAATAAAGCGATGAATGAAACAAGTATTCTTGAAAGTTTTCCCATAATATTTACCTTATATCTCTTTCACGCGCCCTAAATGCACCTCTGGAGCGATCTGTTAATGAATTAATCACATCTGATGCGGATACATCAGGGTTTGTTTGATTTGATGCTTTGTTTAAATCAACTTGGCTATCTTCAGTTTTACTTGAATTTTGAATGATTTTATCAAGTGGAAGATAGATTAAGCTATTTGAGCCTTTCTGATCAATAATAATTTTACTTACTGTTGACATGATTTGCTCTTGGGTTTCTAGAAACAATCTTTTTTTCGTCACTTCAGGAGCCCTAGTGTATTCAGTTAAAATTTGATCAAAACGACTCGCATTACCCAATGCTTCATTTTCTATAGATATCTTATAACCGTTCGCTTCAGCGGTTAATCTTGATGCAGTACCCCTTGCTTTAGGCACTATGTCATTTGCATAAGCTTGACCTTCATTTTTTTGCCTCTCAAGGTCTTGTTTAGCTTTGACGGCGTCGTCAAAGGCTGCTTGAACTTGTTGCGGTGGTTGTGCATTTTGCATTGTCACACTGGTAATATTAATTCCCGTTTGGTAAAGATCAAGTATTGATTGCATCAAAGCTTTTGTTTTTATGGCAATTTCTTCTCTTCCTTCATATAAAACAAAATCCATTTCGCTTTTACCAACAACCTCTCTAATCGCCGTTTCTGCAGCACCTCTAACTGATCCTTCTACTGAGCGATTATTGAAAAGAAAGTCTTCGACAGATTTTAAATTATATTGAACAGCGAATTGCAGATCAATAATGTTTTCATCACCCGTTAGCATCAATGATTCTTTGAGTTGTTGCGTTGCTCCCTCGCCAAGCGAACGATATCCTACTTCTATAGTACGTACTTGCTCTTGGTTAACAATTTCTACAGTTTCTATTGGATAAGGAATATGCCATCTAGGGCCCGGCATTGTAACAGCGGTGTTCTCACCAAACGTGAGTACAATTCCTCTTGAACCTTGATCAACAATATAAAACCCCGTTGCCATCCACACTAAAAAAACTACGATAATAATGGGTAAAGGCTTTACCATAAAAGAATCACCTGAACCGCCCGTTGGAGGTTGAGATCCATTGCCATTATTAGAATTCTTTGGTTTAAGTTTAAAGACATTGTTCACTTTTGATTTAAGGTCTTTAAAAAGCTCATCTAAATCAGGTGGCCCATCATTGTTAGCGCTCTTAATTACTTTTGAAATTTTGTTCCCTACAAATCCGAATAATTTAAGCATATTTTCCATTTCTTTGATTGATAAAGTCTAGACTTCTTTCGACAATTGCTTTCTTTAAAAATTCAACTCCATCACCCTTGATGGCTGATAATTGAATTCGATTGATTTTACCATACTCGTCTCTATCATATCCAGCATTAAGCTTAATTTTATCTATTTGGTTTAAAACTAAAACTTGTTGTATATTATTGGCACCAATTTCTTCCAAAATTTTATCTACCTGCGTTATTTGGTCACTTTTATTGGGATTACTAATATCAACAATATGAAGCAGTAAATCAGCGTCTGAAGCTTCCTCTAAGGTAGATTTGAATGCTTCAATTAAAGTAGTGGGGAGTTGTTTTATGAACCCAACCGTATCAGAAATAACAAGGTCATGCCCATGCTCAATAAACAATTTTCTTGAGGTTGTATCCAATGTCGCAAATAATTTGTTTTCAGCTAATATTTTTTCACTCGTTAAATAATTAAAAAGAGTTGATTTTCCTGCGTTTGTATAGCCTACAATCGCAATGGTAAAAACTTTTGATCTTCTTCGTGCATTCCTTTGATTTGCTCTCTGCCTCTCTAGCTTAGATAACTTAATCTTTAGTTGTTTAATTCTTTGCCCCAACATTCTTCTATCAAGCTCAATTTGCTTTTCGCCAGGACCACCCCTGACACCAATCCCTCCTTTTTGTCTCTCAAGGTGACTCCAGCCTTTTGTGAGTCTTGAGGCAAGATGATTTAAGTGTGCCAACTCAACTTGCATTTTACCTTCGTGACTCTTGGCACGCATTGCAAATATAAACAAAATCAATGCTGTTCTATCATAAACACGCATAGAGGTTATTTTTTCGATATTTCTTTCCTGAGATGGTGTTAGCTCATGATTAAAAATGATGGTCGTAATCTTTTCAGAAGTATTAATTTGTAAGAGCTCTTTTAACTTTCCTGAGCCTATAAAAAATTTAGCATCAGGAAGTTTTCGTTGACTTTCAACTAGTTCTGCAATTTTAAAACCTGCACTTGTTGCGAGCAGTTTAAATTCATTCGTATTTTCTTTATGATCTATATCATCAATATTCAGACTTACCAAAATTGCATTCTCACCATTCTTTGGTCTATCAAACATCCTTATTAATTAAGCTAGACTTACTTTCTTGGTGGGTACAATTGTTGAGATTGAATGTTTATAAATTAGTTGTGGTGCTTGTCCATTTAACACAATGACAAATTGATCAAAGGAATGAATATTCCCTTGTAATTTAATACCATTCAAAAGATAAATGGATACAGAAATATTTTCTTCTATTAATTTATTTAAAAAATTGTCTTGTAGTTGCATATATTTTTTTAAAGACAGTCGCTAAGTCTTTCCTTAACCTCATCAATTCCTAGGATAAATATTATACTCCCTATATTTGGCGTATTTAAATTTCCAGCCAACCTTACCCTAAGTGGCATCGCAATTTCTGGAAACTTTAGATTATTATTTTTTACAAATAATTTTATAACTTGATTAATTTCATCCTCTTCCCACTTTGAATTTTGCAATTCACCAATTAAAGCTTTTATATTTTTTTTACTATTAGAGTTTATAAATTTAGCTTCTAATTCTTCATCTCGATCTGGTTTTTTAAAAAAATAAATAATGTCTTCAAATAATTTATTTAAATTTGTTTCTCTATCTCTATATAAACTAATTGCTTTAGCAATTAATTCGTTATTATCCATAGGTAAATTCATTTTTTTATAAATTTCGACTGCCATCTCTGTTAGTTTGTTTATATCCATTGATTTAATATACTCACCATTGAGCCAATCAAGTTTTGCTTTATCGAACTGTGCTGATGAAGAAGTCACATGCTCAAAATCAAACCAGTTACAAAAGTCTTCCATAGAAAATTTTTCATCATCCCCGTGTGACCACCCTAGCCTGGAAAGATAGTTATTTAGTGTCTCAGGTAGGTATCCCTCCTCCTTATATTGCATCACATTGACTGAACCGTGTCTTTTTGAAAGCTTTTGTCCATCGGGTCCGTGAATCATCGATAAATGTGCATAATTTGGTATGGGTGCATTTAGAGCATTAAGTAAGTTTATTTGCTTAGGGGTGTTGTTTATATGATCATCCCCACGTATTACATGGGATATGCTCATATCCCAATCATCAATAACAACACAAAAATTATAGGTTGGTGATCCATCTGACCTTGCAATGATGAAATCATCTAATTCTTCATTGCTAATTTTAATTTCACCCTTGACTAAATCAACCCACTTTATAATTCCAGTTAATGGATTTTTGAACCTTATTACAGGTGGAACTCCCTTGGGAGCTTCAGGTAAAATTTTGTCTTTCTCTGGTCTCCAGCGTCCATCGTATCTAGGTTTAGCACCATTTTGAAGTTGCTCTTCTCTTAGCTTTTGAAG
This sequence comes from Methylobacillus sp., assembly GCA_018607785.1. Taxonomy (GTDB): domain Bacteria; phylum Pseudomonadota; class Gammaproteobacteria; order Burkholderiales; family Methylophilaceae; genus BACL14. Next base: position 14,011 of record JABBAU010000002.1, on the reverse strand, counting down.
CTCTTCCTCGGAAGCATAACAGTAATAAGCATTCCCATTTTCTAGCAAGAGATTTATATATTTTTGGTATAAATCTAAACGTTTTGTCTGGTATTTAATTTCACCATCATGTTCGAGTCCTAACCATTTCATGCCATCAAGAATAGCTTTTACTGCATCCTCTGATGAGCGTTCAATATCAGTATCTTCGATTCTTAGTAAAAAATCTCCCTTATTCTTTTTTGCAAAAGCATATGAAAAAAGTGCTGTTCTAACGCCACCGACATGAAGATATCCGGTTGGACTTGGAGCAAATCTAGTAACTACCTTCATAAAATAATTCCTAAATTAATGAATAGAAGCATGAATAAAATAAATAAGAGCAACGCCGAGTAATATCAAAGAGATTTGTTTAATTGAATCTTTTGTATCGGTTTTTTCATGAAGATTGGGGATTAGATCAGAAATCGCAACATATATCATGCTTGATGCAGCAATTGCTAGTACATAAGGAACGAGATTCTCCATAATACTAAGAATGTAATAAGATAAAAGCCCGCCAAATAATGTAGCAAAACTTGATGCAACATTCCACATATATGCCTTAAATTTTGATAGGCCTGAATGCAAAAGTACTGAAAATATACTCATTTCTTGAGGCAAGCAATGAAGCATCATTGAAAGTGCTGTAATGAGCCCCAGCTTTATATCAACTAAAAATGCACTCGCAATAAGGATACCATCAACAAAATTATGAAATAAATCACCAATGACAACCATACCCCCATTGCTATTGGTTTTTATTTCTTTTGATTCTACTTCACATTCAGAATGTTTGTGACAATGTGAGCCATGACAATGACGCCAGATCAAGAGTTTTTCTAAAATAAATAGAATAAGAATCCCGATGAGAACAGCAAAACTTATTCCATGGAAATTATTTTGAGAAGCTTCCATCGCATGAGGAATAATTTCCAGAAAAGATGCTGCCAAAAGTGTGCCCACAGCAAGACTGACCATGCTGTTAGTTAAAGCTGCATTGGCATTTTTAAAAATTATACTTGCCAGTAAGAGACTCGTTAAGCCTCCAGCAAAAGAAACAGCTATTATCCAGTATAGGGCCATCATTTATCCAAAAAAAGATAGGACATTATAGTTTGAAGTCATCAAAGTTGAAATAGATTTATGACTCAATCCAAATTAATGAAGTCATTCTTTCTTTTAAATCCCCCCTTCGGTAGGAGTAAAATATTTTAGGATTAGCATATGTACAAAAATTATCCATACAATAGATATTTTTGACACCCAGCATATGGAGCTTAATTTCAGCTATAGTTTTTAATGAGAAAAAGTATTTACTATTCGAGCTTTGATTAAAAGCAACCTCATATGTGGGGTCATAATTTAAAAAAATCTCTTTAACCTCTGATCCAACCTCAAAATGCTTCTGACTAATATGTGGCCCTATCCAAACAATTAAATTTTTTATGGGGTTTAGTTTTTTTATGGTTTTTTCAATAACTCCGGTTGATAGACCTCGCCAACCAGCATGAATAGCTGAAACGAAGCTTCCTTCATCGTTTGTGACTAATATCGGCATACAATCCGCTGTTCTCACAGCACAAATAATGTTTTTTTTAAAAGTATACGATGCATCTGCATCCAAACTTTTAGATGGAAGCTCAACTGAAATATTGCTATGAATTTGATTTAAAAACTTATTTTTAGATCTTAAGAATCTAATGCCAACATTATCCTCAATTTTAATTCGATCGTTATTTAAAAGATTTTCATCGATAGTAAGATTTTTTATTGTCTGGAGCGCGTGGACATTATCTGGCACTACCCAATTGGGTTTAATGACTTTAAAATTTGTATCTTTGGACATCTAGAATGAAAGTGAGCTTTCACTTCTTATAAGGTCAAGTAAATTTTTCATATCTTTAGGAAGCTCAGAATCCCACAACATGTTTTCTTTTGTTTTAGGATGAATGAGCCCAAGAGAAAATGAATGCAGCGCTTGTCTTGGAAAATTTATGGTTGCTTCTTTAAGTGTTGATGACATTTCTTTTGTTGGAATAATTTTTTTTAAACCATAGGTCTTATCTCCCACTATAGGCGAAGTATTATGACTCATGTGGACTCTTATTTGATGGGTTCTACCCGTTTCAAGCTTGCACCTCAGATAACTATGCATTAAAAATCTCTCCAAAACCTCATAGTGTGTCACTGCATTTTTGCCATTATTTTTATTTATGGCCATTTTAGTTCTAACCGTTGGGTGTCGCCCTATCGGGAGATCAATTGTTTTGTTGACAAGTACCTGACCCCAAACAATTGCCCTATATTCTCTAAAAACTTTTTTTTCTTGGAGTTGCTTTACCAGATTTGATTGAGTTATTTCATTTTTAGCTACTACCATTAATCCAGTGGTGTCCTTATCCAGGCGATGAACAATTCCACATCTTGGTAAAGCTTTATTTTTAGGGATATGAAATAAAATTGCATTCAATAAAGTACCACTCCAATTTCCTGCGGCTGGGTGTACAACCATATTTTTTTGTTTGTTAATTATTAACAAATCTTCATCTTCGTAAACAATATTTAGTGGGATATTTTCTGGTTCAAATTGAAGTTCTTTTTCATCCTGTTGAATATCAATAAATACCCTCTCACCACCCATAAAAATATCCTTTGGTGAAATTTTTTTACTTTCTAATAATATAAATCCAGACTTAATCCATTCTTGAATTTTAGCTCTGGAATAGTTTGATAATAAGTCTTGAATGGCTACATCTGCCCTTTTCCCGATTGAAGATACAGGTATGATTAACTCTAATTTTTCTTGTTTCATAATGTATAATTTACATCATCATGATCTTTAATCAACCTATGAAATTATTTTCAGCCCTAGTAATTGCATTTATGCTATCGGGTTGTTTTATCTTTGGTGATCCTGTTGAGTTTGATGAAACAACAGGCCAGACTCCCCAGTGGATTTTAACCAGAGGAGAGGCTTACGCCAGTAATAGCGATTGGCCTGCGGCCATTAAGGTCCTAGAAAAAGGTGAACAGCGCTACCCAAATTCTAAGTTAGCACCACAATTTAAATTAGATCTTGCTTATGCTTACTATAAGTTTTCACAGGATGCTGAAGCAATTGCCATGCTCGATAAATTTATAAGGCTGTATCCTAATCACCCAACGGTTGACTATGCTTACTATTTAAAGGGCGTTGTTCTCTTTCAGGATAGGGGTTTATTTGATAAATTCACACTTCAAGACATAAGTGATCGTGATGTAGCACCTTTAAAAGATAGTTTCATTGCCTTTAAAGCTCTCATAGAAAGATATCCTGATAGTAAATATTATGATGATGCAATTATCAGAATGACATATCTGATGAATAAGATGGCAGAGCATGAAATTCATGTCGCAAGATATTATATGATTCGAAAAGCATATGTCGCTGCTCTAAATAGAGCACAATATGTACTTCAAGAATTTCCTCAAACAATTCATCAAGAGGAAGCTTTAATTATTATGATAAGCGCTTATGAGTTCCTTGGAATAAAAGATCTTCAAGCAGATACAGAAAAAATATTAAAACTTAACTACCCTGAAAGTAAGTTTCATACAAAAGACCTCCAAGCTCAAAAGAAAAAATGGTGGCATATTTGGGATAGTCTTTACGATTGATTAGAAATATTTTTTTTATTCAATTTTTCTCTAAATTCATTTTTTATTTTTCTTCTTGTTACTAGTCCTGTTTTTTTAGGTTTCGAATCTTTTTTATCAAAAGGGTTATCCGAATTTTTTAGTAAAACTTTTATTGGAGTACCTACTAAATGAAAAGATTTTCTAAAAAAAGACTCAAGAAAAACAAGATAGTCTTTTTTTATTTCATTCAAATGATTTCCATGAATTATAATTTGCGGCGGATTTAAGCCTCCCTGATGGGCATATTTTAATTTAGGTCTTATTCCTTTGATAATTTTAGGTGGATGTGTAATTAACGCATTTTCTAAAACAGAATTGATTTGTGGCGTTGTAAGTTTTTTTTGCGATGACAAATATGCTTTTTTTGTAGCTTTCATCATTTCAGAAAAGCCAGTCTTATTAAGTGCTGAGATAAATACAACTTCTGCAAAATTAACAAAAGAGAGTTTCCTGTCGATTTGATTTTTAATTTTATCTTTTTCGTATATATCAAGCGAATCCCATTTATTTACAGCAACAACTAACGACCTTCCAGTTTCAAGGATAAATGCAAGGATATGGAGGTCTTGAGCTGTGAGACCCTCTTTACCATCAATCAATAGGATTACAATATTTGATTCTTCTAAGGCATTGAGTGTTTTGATTATTGAGAATTTTTCTATTGTTTCAAAGACTTTCCCTTTTTTTCTTATTCCAGCAGTATCAGTCAAAACATAGGTATCTTTACCCCAGTTAAATTCAGTTGAGATTGCATCTCTCGTTGTGCCTGGCTGATCGAATGCTATAAATCTATCCTCCCCGAGTAATCCATTTATAAGTGTGGATTTCCCAACATTTGGTTTTCCAACTATTGATATTTTTGGATATTTTTCTACTAACTCCTCTTCCTCTATAGCTTCATCAAAGGAAAGTAAAAAATCTTTTAGGGCAGAAATACCCTCGCCATGAGCAGATGAAAGTCTAATTAAATTTTTAAATCCAAGTCCATAAAAGTCTGAAAAAGCTTTCTCATCTAAAATGCCCTCAGCTTTATTTATAACAATAATTTTTGGTTTATCATTCTTTCTTATAACATCAGCAATGTGTTCGTCAGTTGGATGAAGGCCCTTTCTATAATCCATCATAAAAATTATAATGTCACTTTCATTGATAGCTTGTTTTGTTTGAAATGCCATCTCTTGAACAATTTGCTCTTTATTTTTAGGTTCAAATCCACCTGTATCAACAAGCAAAAACTGACTATCTTGAATTTCTAATTTTCCATAGTGCCTATCTCTTGTCAGTCCTGGAAAGTCTGCCACGATTGCATCACGAGTTTTAGTTAAGCGATTGAATAAGCTTGATTTACCTACATTTGGTCTACCGACAATTACAATGGTTTTCATCTTTTAATATCAATTGATTTATTTAAATAAAACTTTAATAACAATTTTGGCGTTTTTTATTGCCTTTGTTTCTAATATCACCTTCATCAACATCGCACATTTCATTTGTTACGGCTTCAGTAGCTTCAGTAGCTTCAGTAGCTTCAGTAGCTTCAGTAGCTTCAGTAGCTTC
>JABBAU010000002.1:0-8495 GCA_018607785.1 Methylobacillus sp. | reverse complement strand
CTTCTATAGAATCTTCCTGTAATTCATTTTTGTCATCATTTGTATCTTCTACAGTTTCGTCTGAAATGTTATTAATCTGCAAATAAAAAACATTGCCATCTTCATCAGCACCAAGAATCTTATCTTCTCCGATGGCGTGAATATTTTTACCCACTGGAACGCTTGATGTTATCTGAGCTCGCCCTTCAATAGCTCCTGTTTCAGTGTTTAGAAGGTGGATATACCCATCAAAATCTCCAATCGCAATATGATTTCCCACTTTTATTGGATTAGTTATCCTTCGATACTGTAAGTCAGCATTGCGCCAATTTGTCTCTCCATTCTTTGAATCTAGTGAATAGATTGAGTCACTTTTGTGAGAAAGATATATATCAAAACCATCAAAGGCCAAATTATTGAAGCTCGAAATTTTTCTGGTCCAAATAATGCCCCCATTCCTTCTATCAATCGATGTTAAGTCGCCTGATGTTGAAACTGCATAGGCTTCAAAATTATTTATAACGGGTTGGCTTAAAACATCATTTAATCTATCAATATCCGTTACTCCTTTAATTTGAGAAATACTTGCTTCCCAAACAAAAGCCCCACTTTTTTGATGAATGGCAACCATCTTACCTGCACCAAATCCACCATAAATAATTCCATCAGAAAAAGTTAGAGGAGACGTTCCATTAAAAGCTAGCGAAGGTGATGAATGACTATACCTCCAATCAATATCGCCTTGCTGTAAGTCAATTTGCAAAATTTCATAATTAGAAAGCCTTACGTAAGCTTTTTCACTATTTATAACAGGTGTGGTTTGCACTTCTCCTTCGACAAATACCTTCCAAGAAGCCTGTCCTTCTCCATCAAGATGCCAAAGGTAACCTTTTTCAGAAACAAATAAGATATTTTCAGAATCGCCCCCAACACCCATCATGATATTTTCAGAAATATCTTTTTGCCATACAGTCTCACCAGTCTCTATATGCATTTTTCTAATATTCCCATCACTGGTAGCTGCAATTACAAATTCATCTGAAAATATTAGGTTGAGGTTACTAACTTCATTATCGCCAATTTTATTCTCCCATAAAAGTTTCATGGAAGTTTTTTTATTAAAAGGCTTTATTTCAGTTGGAATATTATTAAATTCATCTGCGAAATACTGATCATCCATTTGATCAACGAAATCTTCAACAGGCCCAATGAAACAGCCTCCTAAGAGTATAGTTAAAATCCATAAAGGAATTAACTTCATTGCCCAATTGAATTTAATTTATTCTCAATTACTTTATGAAATTCACCTTGGCCACCAAAGTAATTAAGCGCTAGTTCATAGGATTTAATAGCATTATCTGTATCACCCATAGCGACATAAATATCTCCTTTTAAATCATTAGCTAGACCAACATACCCTTCGGTTAAAATTTTATTTGCCACATCAAGAGCTTCCTCAAAATTTCCTTTTACAAGATATAGGTTTCCTAATAGATAATTTGCCATAGATTGTATTGATGGTTCAATATCATCGCTAGAGGCCCAAATAAGCTGATCAGCTGCTGCAGAATAGTCACCCATCTCAACTAAAAGTTTAGAGTAATATATAGTCGCTCTGGCTGCATAAGGTGAATCACTATAGTTACTTTGCAAAATGTCAATTTTTGATTTTATTTCATCAATCTTATCAACTTTGGAGATTAGAATTTCTTGAAAAAGTTGAGACGCCTCTTCTGCTTTTGATTGATTAGCACTTATGAGGTATTGATATGAAAAAAAAGCCAGTAAAAATATAATAAGTCCTGTAAATATCTTTAGCTTATGCTGATTAAAAAAATCTTTAAAGTATTCTGATTGTTGTTCGTCGTTATCAAATGCCATTGTAGTTTAGTTCCTTGTTGAGATTAACCCTGGAATTGATTGGATTAAATCTTTTGTGTATTGATTCTTTGGTTTTTTGAAAATTATATCAGTTTTTCCTTGCTCAACTAGTTTTCCATATCGCATTACCATCACATCATCGGCAACATGCCTTACGATTCTCAAATCATGGGTAATGAACAAGTAAGTTAACCCAAACTCCTTTTGTAAATCTTTCAATAGTTTTAAAATTTGCGCCTGGACCGAAACATCCAGGGCTGAGACAGGCTCATCACATATAACTAATTTTGGCTCAAGTATGAGTGCTCTGGCAATTCCAATTCTTTGTCTTTGCCCGCCTGAGAACTGATGAGGATATTTTTTTAAATCTGAAACTTTTAAACCCACTCGCTTGATAAAATCTTCAATTTTTTTTTGTCTTTTATCAGCATTATATAAATTATGAATGACTAAAGGTTCCTCCATAATTTGCAAAATATTTAGTCTTGGATTCAGTGAAGCATAGGGGTCTTGAAAAATCATCTGAATATCCTTTCTAACGCTTTTGAGACTTTCACCCTCTAGATTAAGTAGGTCATTACCATCAAAAGTCACACTGCCCTGATCAAGCTGTACAAGGCGAACAAGGCTTTTAGCGAGTGTAGATTTTCCACTACCAGACTCTCCTACAACAGCCATTGTAGTGCCTTCATTAATACAAAAGCTTACGTTATCTAGCGCATGGATACTGGTTTTAATTCTAGAAAAAAAACCTTGTGTTTGGGTATATGTTTTCGAAAGGTTATTTGTTTCTAATAATTTTTTCATAATCTTTGTATTGCCTTATCTAGCTTTACATAATCAATGGGAGTGAGTTGTTTTCTGCCAAGTGCATCTGGGACACAGCCAAGTAAAGCTTTTGTGTATGGATGTTTAGGTTTATTTAACACTTGCTTCACATCACCCCTTTCAACAATCTTACCTTTAAACATTACTATCACATCATCTGCTATGTCTTCAACCACTCCAAAATCATGCGTGATAAATAACATTGACATATTAAGTTTATTTTTTAAATCATCTAAAAGCTTTAATATTTGTGCTTGAACAGTCACATCGAGTGCTGTTGTAGGCTCATCTGCGATAAGTAATTTAGGGTTACATGACATAGCCATTGCAATCATAACCCTTTGTCTTTGTCCGCCTGACAGTTCATCAGGATAGCTGTTGACTCTCTCTACGGGAATACCAACAAGTAATAATAATTCCTTGACTCTATTTTCAATTTCTTTTTTTTGTAGAACCGAATGCACGGCTATAGCCTCCTTGATTTGATAGCCAATCGTTAAAACCGGGTTCAATGAAGTCATAGGCTCTTGAAATATCATAGCGATATCTAAACCTCTTTTTTGCCGTATTTCCGAGTCACTCATTTTACAAATATCATTATTATTAAATAGAATTTCACCCGTCATTTTAAGTTGAGGTGATAGTAGTCTGATAATTGATAGCGCGGTGAGACTTTTGCCGCTTCCTGATTCACCAACAATACATGTAGTCTTTCCTTCCTCAACCGAAAAACTTATATTATCAACTAAAAAAATTTCATTATTTACTTTAGTATTTATCGATAATTTATTGATTTTTAATATATTTTTTTTCATTTTTCTAAATATTTTTTTTTAAAAAATCTACTAAGCCATTCTCTTTTATTTCAGTTTGAGAGCCATCCTGACGAATAAGTTTCACTTTAATATGTTTGTTTTTTAACTCATCTTCACCAATAATTAAAGCAATTTTTGCATTACTTTTATCCGCTTTTTTCATTTGTGATTTAAAGCTACCTGAATCCAGATTAACAGAAACTTTATAATCATTATCTCTAAGTAATTCCGCTATCATAAAAGCCTTATTTCTTGATTCATTACCTAAATTCACGATATAAACATCAGATTGAATGCTGTTCTGAATGCTTCTCTTTTCAAGCAATAAAATAATTCTCTCTATTCCAATAGCAAACCCACACGCTTTTGTGGGTTTACCTCCAAGCTTTTCAACGAGATAATCATATCTTCCACCCCCCGCAACAGTGCCTTGGCTTCCTAAGCCACTTGTTATCCATTCAAAAACTGTTCTATTGTAATAATCTAGACCTCTAACGAGCCTTTTATTCAATTTAAAGTTTACTTGGTTGTCTGTTAAGATCTGACAAACTGATTTAAAATGATTATTAGCCTCCTCGTTTATCGAATCAATCAATTTTGGTGCTTTATCAAGCATATCCTGCATCTTAGGATTTTTACTATCAAGAATTCTCAGAGGATTTTCATAAAGCCTTCGCTTTGCCTCATCATCAAGCACATCTATATTTTTTTCAAAATATTGAATTAATTCCTTTCGATATTCCTCCCTATCAACTGCATCACCAATTGAATTAATTTCTAAATAAATTTCCTTATCTAAACCAAGTTTCTTCCAGAGTCTGCTGAGCATAATTATCTGCTCAGCATCACTTGAAGCCTCACCAAAACCGAATGACTCTATACCTAACTGATGGAATTGTCTTTGCCTACCTTTTTGTACATTCTCATGCCTAAACATTGGGCCTCTATAAAAAAGTTTGATAGGGCCGTTATAAGTTAAGCTCCCTTGCACCACAGCCCTCACACAACCTGCGGTCCCCTCAGGTCTCAACGTCAATTTGTCATCATTTAACTTATCCGTCCAGCTGTACATTTCTTTTTCGACAATATCTGTATGTGTGCCAACCCCAGCTTCAAATAAATCTGTAGATTCAATAATTGGAAGCCCGATTTCTTCAAAACCATATTGATCAAAGATTGACAGGCAAATTGATTCAAAATGACGCCAAATCTTCTGTCTATCAGGCTCTACATCATAAAAACCTTTTATTGAATTGATTTTATTTACCATTTATAAACTTATTTTTTTTTATAATTATTTTCTATATATCTTTCAATGATACCTTTAAAATCTTCACTGATTGATTTACCTTTTAATGTCACCGTTTTTTTTCCATTTTCATATACCGGTGCGACGGGAACTTCTCCAGTTCCTGGCAAACTAATGCCTATATTTGCCATTTTAGACTCTCCAGGGCCATTTACTACACAACCCATGACTGCCACTGTCATGCTTTCTACATCATTATATTTCTTTTCCCATTTGGGCATAGTTTTTCTTAAATAACTTTGTATTTCACCTGCCAATTCTTGAAAATAGGTTGAAGTTGTTCTGCCACAACCTGGACATGAAATCACTAATGGCGAAAAAGAACGCATGCCCATCGTCTGCAATAGCTCTTGCGCAACAATCACCTCTTTTGTTCTAGACTCTTCTGGCTCAGGGGTAAGTGAAATTCGAATCGTATCCCCAATTCCATGCTGCAAAAGATAGCCCATTGATGCCGCAGATGAAACAATACCCTTTGAACCAATACCAGCCTCCGTTAGACCTAAATGGAGAGGGTAATTACATCTTTTAGATAGGTTTGTATAAACTTCAATTAAATCTTGAACATCACTGACCTTGCAAGATACAATAATTTTATTGTTGGCAAGACCCAGCTTTTCTGCTGCTTTAGCACTATCAATTGCAGACCTTATTAATGTTTCTTTCATTACTGCTTGAGATGTTAATGGATTTTTTAACTTTCCATTGTCATCCATCAACTGTTTTAAAAGATCTTGGTCTAAGCTCCCCCAATTAACTCCAATACGCACTGGTTTATCATAATCTATAGCAAATTTAATCATTTCAGCAAATTGTTCATCTCTTTTACTTCCCCTACCGACATTACCTGGATTGATTCGATATTTATCAAGTGATTTTGCGCAATCAGGATATTTTTGTAATAATTTATGCCCGTTAAAATGAAAATCGCCCACAATAGGCGCATTGCATCCATTATCAATTAGTTCTTTTTTTATATCAGAGACTGCTTTAGCTGAATCTTCATCATTTACAGTAATCCTGACCATTTCTGAACCCGCCTGCCAAAGTTCTAATATTTGAGCGACTGTTTCTTTTTTATTAAATGTATGCGTGTTAGTCATCGATTGAACAACAATAGGCGCCCCTCCCCCTACAGCAATGTCACCAACCATAACTTGGATTGTATTTTTTTTTATCATATGAGTTGAAGTCGCTGCGTTCTTTTTGTTTTGTCTTGAACTTGTCCTGCAAGCTGACCACAAGCTGCATCAATATCGTCACCTCGTGTTTTACGTATGGTAGTGACAATACCTGCATCCATTAAAATTTCTTGAAAAGCCTTAATGGTCGTTTTTTTAGAACATTTATAACCACTCTTAGGGAATGGGTTAAAAGGTATAAGGTTTATCTTAGATGGCACATTTTTAATTAAATTGACCAACTCTTTAGCTTGGTCGATGGAATCATTCACATTCTCAAGCATGACATATTCAAATGTAATAAAGTCCCTAGGGGCTTTTTCTACATAATTTAAACAAGATTTCATTAGCATATCAAGTGGATACTTTTTATTGATAGGAACAATTTCATCTCTTATTTTATTATTCGGTGCATGTAATGAAATTGCTAAAGAAACGGGGCAATCAAGGCTTAACTTTTCAATTGCTGGAACTAGACCGCTAGTTGATAACGTCACCTTCCTTCTGCTTAAACCATAAATATTATCATCGAGCATCATCTCTAATGCGTGAACAACATGCTTATAGTTGGCTAGAGGCTCACCCATTCCCATCATCACCACATTGGTTATGATTCTTTCATCTTTTTTTAAGGCTTTATAATTATCTTGCTCACGAAGTTTATGATTTGCTAACCATAATTGCCCTATGATCTCAGCCGATGTTAAGTTTCTGTTAAAACCTTGCCTTCCTGTCGAACAAAATGTGCATTCTAAAGCACAACCTACCTGGGAGGATATACATAACGTACCTCGACTTTTTTCTGGGATAAAAACAGTCTCAATCCCATTTTTTGTTCCCATATCCAACAACCACTTTCTTGTTCCATCCAAAGAAATATGATCCAGCTCTATTTCTGGAATTTCTATTTCTGCTATTTCATCTAAAGAAGTTCGAAAAGGCTTAGCCAGGTCTGTCATTTTGGAAAAATCTCTTTCTCCAAAATGATAAATCCACTTTAATAACTGTTTTGCGCGATAAGGCTTATGCCCAAATTTTTGAATATATTCGGTTAATTCATTGCAGTTAAGATCGAGCAAGTTGTCCAAAAAATTTTAACCAAAGAAATAATCTATCTCTATTTTAGCATTTTCTAATGAATCAGAACCATGAACCGCATTTGCATCAATACTATCGGCAAAATCAGCTCTTATAGTCCCAGCATCTGCTTCTTTTGGGTTGGTTGCTCCCATCAATTCACGGTTTTTTAAAACCGCATTATCTCCCTCTAACGCCTGAATCATAACAGGACCAGATGTCATAAATGTAACCAAGTCATTAAAAAAGGGTCTATCTTTATGAACAGCATAAAACCCTTCAGCTTCTTCTTTTGAAAGATGCACCATCATAGCTTTGACTATTTTTAATTCTGCTTTTTCAAAGCGCGTATAAATCTCACCAATCACATTCTTTGCGACAGCATCCGGCTTAATGATGGATAAAGTTTGTTCAATTGTCATTTTTAGATTCTCCAAAGCATTTATTTAAATAAATTTGATTAAAAGAGCGTTAAAATAACACTTTTAAAGCATAAAATAAATTAAATTTAATCAATATATAATTATGTACCTCACTATTGCCTTCTATCAATTTGTCAGACTTGAAAATATTGAACAACTCCAAGCATTTATTTTAAAATTTTGTCAAAAAAATAATATTAAAGGCACTATTTTACTAGCTAGTGAAGGAATCAATGGAACCATATCTGGGCAAAAGAACAATATTCATGAATTCCTTAAATTTATCAAAACAGACTCCTTCCTCAAAGGTAACTTCAAAAATCTAGAGCATAAAGAATCATGGGCATCTAAAAATCCTTTTTACCGAATGAAGGTCAGATTAAAAAAAGAAATTGTTGCACTTGGGGTTGAAGGAATCAGCCCAACAAAAAAAGTAGGTAAATATGTAAATCCAGAAGACTGGAACGCCCTTATTAATGATCCAAACACAATTGTTATTGACACAAGAAATAATTATGAAGTGGATATCGGTACTTTTAAAAATTCAATTAACCCTCAAACAGAAACATTCAGGGAGCTTCCTTCATTTGTGGAAAAAAATCTCGAAGATAAAAAGCAAAAAAAAGTTGCTATGTTTTGCACTGGAGGAATTCGTTGTGAAAAAGCAACATCATTGATGCTAGAAAAAGGTTTTGAAGATGTATATCACTTAAAAGGTGGTATTTTAAAATACTTAGAAAATATTCCTAAAGAGGAAAGTTTATGGGAAGGTGAATGCTTTGTTTTTGATCAACGCGTTGCTGTTACGCATGGTTTAGATGAAGGACAATATGACCAATGCTATGCTTGCAGACACCCTCTATCCCCAGAAGAATTAGAATCAGATCAATATACCAAAGGTATTTCCTGTCCTTATTGCTTTAATAAGCTTAGCGATAAGAAAAAAAAAGGTGTCATTGAAAGACAAAAACAAATTATGTTATCAAAATCAAAAGGTGAAAAT
>JABBAU010000024.1 GCA_018607785.1 Methylobacillus sp. | reverse complement strand
CGAAGGAAGATTTTGGTTTTATTTCAAGTAAAAGTAGGGCAGTTTTATTAAAAACTCCAACCGGAGCCAGAAACTTAATGATCATTATCGGTCTCTTTTTTATATTCTTTTTGATTTGGGCTAGCCTTGCAGAGACAGAAGAAATAACAAGCGGTCAAGGACGCGTTATCCCTGAAAAAAAATTACACTCACTTCAAAGCTTTGAGGGAGGTGTGATTTCTAAGCTATTTGTGAATGTGGGTGAGCTTGTTGAAGTGGATACGCCTTTAATTAAAATTGACGCCACGCAACAAAATTCAGATTTGCAAGAGATAAAAAAACAACTAGATGTTCTGAATGCAAAAAAAGAAAGGTTGCAGGCAGAGCTGGAGGGGAGACCACTTAATTTTTCACCTGACCTTAAAAAATCTATCCCTAAGCTCCTTGAGAAAGAGGAAGAATTATATAACTCAAGGACTAGGCAGTATTTAGCAAATAAGAATTATTATGATGAAAAAATTAATGAAGCAAATAGCACAAAAAAATATACAGGCAAATCACTCATACTCGCTAAAAAAGAATTAGATGCCACCAAGCCACTATTAAAGGATAGAGCTGTGTCTGAAGTTGAAGTTCTAAAACTTGAAAGCTCATACAATGAATTGAAAAGTAAGTACGCCTCAATTTTGATAGATATCAAGGCATTGACATCTCAGCGAGACGAAAAATTATTAGCCTACAGGAATGAGACGCAAGAAGAGTTAAGTGAGGTCATTGGAAATATTAAAATTATCTCTCCTTCACAGGTGGGGGCACAAGATAGGGTGTCAAGAGCAATAATTCGATCACCAATAGATGGCATTGTACAAAGAATTATTTCAGCAACGGTTGGCTCAGTTGTTGAGGCTGGAGAAGATATTATTGAAATACTTCCCCTCGAGGATACATTGCTAATAGAGGCGAAAGTCAAACCGACTGATATCGGCTTTATTGAAGAAGGGCAAAAAGCAACGGTAAAATTTTCAGCCTTTGATTTCACAATTTATGGCGGATTAGAGGGCGAGCTAATTCACATCAGTCCTGATGCGATCGTTGAGAAAAATGGGAACACCACTGAAACCTTTTACCTGATTAAAGTAAAAACAAATAAAAACTACCTTGGATCAATTAATAAGCCTCTAAAAATTATTCCAGGCATGGAGTCCGAAGTTGATATATTAACAGGCAAGAAAACCATCTTAAGTTTTCTCTTAAAACCTGTTCTCAGAGCAAAATATACCTCTTTACGCGAAAGATAAAAAAACACAAGCTTTTTTTATTTTTTATTAATAAATTCATAAACTTAACATGCCTAACTGATGTATGATGAGTGGTTAATTTAAATATGTAAATTGAATAGAAAAGTTTTTATCAAATTATATTTATATGATAAAAAATATTAAACACAAACAATTATTGATAGCTGTGGCATTAACGACGGCACTCCTTGTTATCATCGCTTCTTTGTCCTATTTGATTGCAAAAAATCATGAGGCGATTAGTAGTTTTTTTGGTAAACAAAAAAAGGATGAGATTGCCCTGCTTGAAGAAAAAATTAAAAATCTCCAAAATAATGAAAGTAAGAAAGCCGAGCATGTTATTAGATTGCTAGAGGAAAATTCTAAGGAATTAGCAATACTGAATAAAAAGTATGCTGAGGATCAAGCTAGGAATGACAAAAAATTTAAAGAAATCAATAAACTTCAAAGAAAACAAATAGCAGGAAAGAGGTCAGTCGTAGCCCCTCAAAAAGTTGTCACTGATGAGGCAGAGGAAATAATTTTATCCGATCTGTCAGATGAGAAAGGAAGTCTGCCTGATCAAAATGAAGATTTAAATTTCTCGGTTAATGTCGAATCTATTGAAAAAGAATTTCTTAAGTTCACCTCGTTTGTTGAAAAAGATATTGAGTCTGGACAGAGCTTAGGTGACTTAGTATCGGTTATGAATGATGCATCACAATTCAATCCTGAAGTCGTTAAAAAGGGTTTTGACGTTGAATCATTGAGAAGTTCGATTGCTGTAGCGGAAAGTGCCAATTATCCTACAGTTGACTTTTCTGGGAGAGCAGGTCAGGAGGTCAATTGGAAAGAAGCTCAATCTGAAAATACCAATAAGAGCTATAGAAGAGATGAATTCAGCATTGTTGGAAAGCAAAATTTATATGACGGAGGCTTAGCAGATGCTGAAATTAATCGAACAAAAGCAGGATTTCAGTCGGGTGTTTATCAACTAAAACAAATCAAACAAGATATAGCACTTCGTGCCGCGTTTGTTTATCTTGATCTTATTAGATATAGAGAAATATTAGATCAGGCAGGATTGTTTGTTAAGTCAACATTTCAATCTGCTTCAATAGCAAAGCTGAGATATGATCGTCGCGTTTCTGATGCCTCAGAATTTCAACAAATTAATGGACGGTTAGAAAATAGCAAAGCAAATTTTATATCGGCATTCAACAATTACGAAGATAGCAGATCAAGATTCAAAGCTGTCGTTGGCTATCTACCCTCTTTTGATTTCTCAACAAAAGAGACCAAGGTAGATTTCATAAATCAAACTATGATTCCAGAATCGATCAACAGCATGGTGGATGTGTCTATTGCAAAACATCCCACCATGCTAGCAGCGACTCAAGATATTGAAGAAGCTAAATACCAATATGAGAGAACATCTGCAGAAAGCTCTCCCGTCGTTGACTTAGAGCTCACTGGCACTAGGACGGATAATGAATATTATGGTAGCTCAGGTACTTCTGATAGAAGATTCGGCAATGCGATGTTGACCTTAAAATACAATATTTTTGATGGCGGTCGTATTAAATCAAAAAAATCTGAGATGTTCCAGTTAGTTAAATCTGCTGAAGCGCTTTATGAGCAAAAAAAGAGGGAGGTTGAGGACAGTTCAAGGTTAGCATGGCGATCTTATGTTTCATTACTAAAGCAGCTCGTCCCGCTCGAAAAAGAATTAGAGGCCGCTAAGGTAACAGATGCGGTATACGACAGACAATTTAGCGTTGGCCGGACTGAATTGATTGACGTAGCCGATAAAAAAGAAATGTTATTTGAGACGAGTATTAATAAAATATCTACGACATATGATTTTCTGTATTCTGGATTTAGGGTGCTTCATGCTTGCGGTGATATTTTAGAGATAGCTGATAACCAAAAACCAGAGGAGGAGATATGCAAGTAACCTTTTTTACTTTCAATCTACTTTTTCTAAATAAAGATTTAAAAAATCTTAAATTAAAAAATATAAATAATTTAATAAATTAAATATGGCTGAAACGATTTTAATTAACGAAGAGCAACCAACATTAACCATTAACGAGATTAAGGCGGGTGCTAATGAGAACGAGATACTGGTTGATGTTTCCCTAGATCAAGCCAGTGATTTATCAGTTTCAACTTCTTTTTTGTTGATGGTGAATAATGATAGTGAGTCTTCCTCAGAAAAGGTAACGGGCAATATTTCGTTTGAGAAAGGCGAAACCTCAAAGACAATTGTCATAAAATTATCCTCAGCATCGTCATCGATGGATGATGTCAGTATTTCTCTTCATAGCCCACAAAATACTAATTTGGTATCTCGAGGCGAAAGCATTAGATCAGATTTTTCCTCGACAACAAATGAAACTATCAGTAGTTCAACATCACTAAGATCAACCGAGGTAAGTAAGGTTTATTTTTTCAATCTCCAAGATACTTCACAGAATACTTTCCAACCGACTGAAAGCGTTGTTGACACACTTGTCAATTTACCTCTGAGCAGAAATGAAAAAAGGGCTACGAGAAGGCTTCAAAAAACTTTAAAAGAAGGCGATATTGACAACCAAGACACACAAGATAATTTAATCACAACGCAGCAAGCAGATTTAAAAATAAATGAGGCACCTGCCACCCTTGCGGACTCTCAAAGCAGCGATACTGGGGAATCGGTCACTAATGCAAAATCTAATAGGGCGGCAAGACGTTTGGCGCGAGCCTTGAGAAGGGCTGAAAGGGCATCAAAGAATGAGGTAAATGAAACCA
>JABBAU010000048.1 GCA_018607785.1 Methylobacillus sp. | reverse complement strand
GACAATAAATTATGAGTTTAGTTAAATTTTTAACTATTTTTAAAAATGGTAAGTTATACCAAAAGTTACTTCATCTTGACTTACTTTTTGTGGTTGTGGTGCGTTATTCCACATAGCAACATTAATGTCATTTGTTCTTAAATCTGTATAACGGTATTCTAAATTTACGCTAATATTCTCATAGAAATTATAAGCGCTACCGAATCCAAAACTCCAGCCATTTTGCCAATCTTTATGTTTTTCGCTTCTATTGGGAGTTACTTCATCATATTGACGTGACATCTCGGCTGTTGCGAAACCTCCGGTGATAAAAATAAGTGCTTTACTATCTATCAGGTATCCAAGTTTTGCCAGTAATGATACTTTTTGATCAACAGATGATACAGTTGTAACATCGTCAGGGGCTCCATCTTTCAAATCAACATCACTATCTTGTGCATCATAGGTCTTATATTCACCTATAAAGCCTAACACCCACTTTTCATTGAGCATAAAATTGTAACCCGTATTTATCCCAACCAATCCTCCATTATCTTTATTTTCAGCATGGTAGGTAAATCCATCTCGTGAGGCATTATTTTTTTCATCAATAGTCCATGTATAACCAATGTCTAAGCCAACAAAAGGTCCTGACCAACCTATACCTTCTTGGGCATTCAAATTAGTCACTAATGATAATGTCAAGATTAAGATAATTTTTTTCATTTGGAATTTATAAATTTAATTTTATAATTGAGTTATAACCTTTTTCATTATAGAGCAAATGAAAGGGGTGTGATTTGTAATTTTAAAAATTTATATATAATTTTAGGTATAATTTAAAAAAAATATGGATACAAAAAATTAAATGTTAGATGAAGTTATAAGTTTCTATAGTTTCTTAGGTTTGAATTTTGAGTTGACGGCAGCATTGTCTATTCTTCAGGTGGTGTTGATTATTTTTGCCTTAGCTTTTGTTGCTCACTTTATAACTAAAAATGTCATCATAAAGCATCTAAGAAAAACATTTCTATTCAGAGAAAATGTTATCAAAGAAGTTTTTTTTGAATTTAAACCTTTCGAAAATGCCGCACATTTAGTAGCCGCTATAGTAATTTATTCATTCGCTGATCTCATAACCACTGATGATTCTAGTATTTCATGGATTAATGAATCTGTTGGATGGTTAGAGGAAGGCGGAGTTATTTACGCTACTTTGGCTATTATTTGGTTCTTTATGGCATTTATAAATTTATCCAATAGCTATTATGAAAGAATAAAAAAAGATCACCAACCTTCAATTAAAGGTTATCTCCAATTAGTAAAGATTATCATTATAGCAACCGCAGTTGTTTTAATTGTTTCTATGTTGCTTGATAAGTCACCGATGGCATTTTTAACTGGTTTAGGTGCTGCTTCAGCAATCATCATCCTTGTGTTTAAAGACACAATTTTAGGTTTTGTAGCCAGTGTACAGGTAGCCTCTTATGACATGGTGAGGGTAGGTGATTGGATAACAATTAATAAATTAAAAGTTGATGGTGATATAGAAGATGTTTCATTGAATACGGTGAAAATTAGGAATTTTGATAAGACGGTAACCACCATTCCAACGTCAGCCCTTATTGAAAATGGTGTACAAAATTGGCGAGGCATGACTGAAACAAATGGGAGAAGAATCAAACGTTCTATTAATATTGATATAAAAACTATTAAATTTTGTGACGAAACCTTATTAAACAAATTATCAAAAGTAACAAAATTAAAAAAATATATTACAGATAAAACGGAAGAAATTAAGTCTCACAACGCAAAAATTAATGCAAAAAGTGAAGATCTTAATGGAAGAGCTTTAACAAATATTGGGTTGTTTAGAAATTATATCTATAACTATCTAAAAGAAAATGAGCATATTAGAAATGATTTAACCTTGTTAATTCGACAACTCCAACCTGGACAAAGCGGTATTCCTATTGAAATTTATGTATTCACGAATGACACTAACTGGGTGAACTATGAGAATATTCAAAGTGATATCTTTGATCATCTTCTAGCAGCTTTACCCATGTTTGAATTAGCAGCTTTTCAGATAATTTCTGATACTAATAAACAATTACCGCATGCATAAAAAAAATCGTTTTTTTTAAAAATTAACAAATCGTTGATATATTTTTTTTGAAAATAATTCTTTAAATGCCGAATATGGATTTTTCTTTTCTTCAGTTAATAGGTGCTATTTTCCTTATCGGGATGATTGTATTTTTTTATCGGCGTTCGATTTTAAGTATTTTGAATACGCCAAAGGAATCTTTTATGTTATCAATTCCTATAATCATATTGGGGGTTATGTTTTATTTTTTTTTCAAATTCAAAGGTTTTTAAAGCAGCTGCTTAGTCCTGAGAAAATCTATACAATAAAGCCTTTGTCCTGGAGACTTTAAAAAGAAATTAAATTAAGGTTTTTGTTTACTTAAAATCTAATGCTTTGTCATTAATTTTTGCTATTTTAAAAATTATCCATTCTAAAACATAGTTTTGATAAAATTTATAAGTTCTATTGGGGAATTTATTCATAGCGCGAAGAATGTAATTGGCCTGAATAGCAGGTTTTGTTTCTTCACCTAAATATCTTGGTGTACAGCTTATATAATTATTTTTATTCATGTAGTTAATGGTTTTACAAATACGCTGACTTACAATTTCACATCTGGCTGTCCAGCTAAAATTTATATAGCCAGCATGTGCAAAAAGATTTGGCATTCCACTAAACATCATCCCGCGATACCAACTGGTATTGTTGATATTTACCTTTTGGTCGTCAACAAATACATCAACGCCACCTAATAATTGAGCATTACCACCGGTAGCCATTACTACAACATCACTATTAATAACTTTACCGCTTTTTAACTTTATACCTTTTTTCTCCCAATTACTGACACCTTCACGAACAACGGATACTTTGTTTAATTCTACCGCTCTAAAGTAATCTTGATCTAAGCTAGAGGCAGGGCGTTGATCCCAAAAATCATAGGAAGGTGTTGTCGTCTCATTATAATAAGGGTCACAAGCTATCATTTTTCTTCTCAGTGACTTTTTAAAAAATCTGCTAGTCAAATAATCTTTCAAAACTTCAAAAGTTTTATAAGTTCTACTGGATCTTTCTTGACTATCAATATCTATGATCCAAGCAGGGCTTCTTTGAACTAGCGTAACTTTTTTTGCTTCTTTTATTATTGAGGGTGCCATGGTAATTGCAGTGCAACCGCTTCCAATAATAGTTACATTTTTATCTTTATATTGAGTGTCTCCCCAAGCTTGCGTATGAACAATTTTCCCCTGGAAGCTACTTTCATTTTTAAATTTTGGTAAGTGTGGATTGTTTCGATCTCGTGATCCAGTACAAAATATTACATATTGGCTTGAATAATTTTTAAGATTTGTTTTTGTGGTCCATTGGTTATGTTTCCACGATGTTGATTCGACTTGTGTATCAAACGCTACATTTTGCTTTATATTAAACTTTTTCGCAGTCTCATCGATATAGTTTTTAATTTCATTACCTTTGCCAATTATCGGGCCTTGCCATGGGTTAAAAGTAAATCCATAGGTATACATATCATTATCAGCACGAACGCCAGGAAATCTCATTTGATCCCATGTTCCACCTAGACTACTTCTAGACTCGATAATCTTATAAGTAAGATCTGGAAAGTTTTTTTGCAGGTAATAAGCTGTTGTAATTCCAGCTATTCCAGCACCAATAACAATTACATCAACTTTTTCCATAGTAGTACTATATCTTAATTAAGAAATTCTTACGTTGTATCGATATAAAAATGTAAAGAAAGTTCAAAAGGAAGTCAACCTTAGGGGCTCTCATGGAACAAAAATCACAATAACTGTTGATAAACATGTTAGTAAATATAAATATCTTATATAGATAAACCCTATACCTAATTTGATTAAATATTAGGCAGTAGCAAGGTAATTATGAATGCTATTATAATTAGCTTTTTAGATACTCTAAAAAAACTAAAACCCTCTGTTATTAAGGGTTCTAGAAGATTACAAGCCTGATTTTTATTTAAAACTCAGATT
>JABBAU010000020.1:2692-4124 GCA_018607785.1 Methylobacillus sp. | reverse complement strand
CCTCCTTCATATATTAGTTTTTTTTGCGATTGCTGGTTGTAAAGCAGTTGGGCCTGACTATGAGGGTGCACCAGAAATGGATGTTCCAGAAAATTGGAATAATGATTTAAGTAATGAATTTGTAGAACAAAGCGATACCCAAAAACAATGGTGGACCCTTTTAGATGATCCAATTCTCAATGATCTGATTGATAGGGCTGCTATTGATAACTTAGATGCAAAGATTGCTCTCTCAAGAGTTGAAGAAGCTAGAGCTAATTTCGGGATTATTGAGGCAACAAAATTTCCAGAAATTGATGCGGATGGTGATGTTTCAAGAAAAAGCAATAGTAAATCTGCCACCGGTGAGAAAAATACGGATAACTACACATCGATTGGATTAGATTTGAGTTGGGAAATCGATATCTTCGGCTATGTTAGAAGGTCCATCGAGGCTGCAGATGCTCAGCTAGATGCAACTATCGAAAATTATCGAGATGTAATGGTTATTTTGTACGCAGAAATCGCTAGAAATTATATTGCACTGAGAACATCTCAGCTGAGACTTCAGTTTGCCCTTGAAAATGTAAAATCACAAAGAGAAACTTTAAATATTGTCAATGCTCGCTACAATGCTGAACTTGTTTCAGAAGTTGATGTTCTTCAATCAGAACAAAATTTAGCAGCAGCAGAATCTTATGTCCCTCTTTTTTACGCGGATATCGATGAACTATTTAATAGCTTGGCAGTGTTGTTAGGTAAAAATCCAGGTTCACTTAATCAAGAGCTGAAAGGTAATAAAGGTATTCCTCACATACCAGAAAAAACAGTTGTTAAACTCCCAAGGGAAATATTAAGGCAACGACCTGACATAAGGAAAGCAGAAAGTAGGTTAGTTCAAGAAACAGCAGAGGTAGGCATCGCGACAGCTGAACAATACCCAAGATTTAATTTGAATGGCACCTTTGGTTATGACGCAAGAGGTTCAGATAGCCAGTTTAGCTCAAACTCCAGATATTGGTCTTTTGGACCAAACTTTAGATGGAATTTGTTTGATGCAGGAGCAGAGGAGAGCGCAATCAAGTTTCAGAATGCGCAACTTGAGCAAGCTCGTGTAAACTATGAAAAGACTGTTTTGACTGCGTTTGAGGAAGTTGAAAATGCACTAAAATCTTATAAAGAGGAGAAACAAAGAAATGCATCGCTAAGGGCATCTGTTAAAGCTGCAAAAAAAGTAAATAAAATTACAGTGGCGAGATACACCTCAGGTCTCATCGACTTTCAAGAAGTCCAAGATGCTGAAAGAGTGATTTTTTTTCAAGAGGATGAGTTAGCGAAAAGTGATGGAAGTTTAGTGCAATTTATAATTCAGCTATATAAAGCAATGGGAGGTGGCTGGGATAATACAGATGTTCCAGCTCAAGAAATAAGCAATGAGGAGGCTTAAGCAAGG
>JABBAU010000020.1:0-2592 GCA_018607785.1 Methylobacillus sp. | reverse complement strand
CAAGATAAAATTTACACAGTCACCTTTCCGGCGGCTAGAGGCCTTGAGATGAAAGGGGTGCTTAAAGAGATTGGCACTCAAGCAACAAGAGCAAATTCTTTCCCAGTCGTTTTGTACCTCACTGAACAATCATCTGAATTAAGAGCAGGTATGACAGCGGAAGTTTTATTTGTCTATTATCAAGACGTAGCCGAGAGCATACTGATACCTAACTCTGCTTTAGGGGTAGGTAACCAACAATCAAGCTTTGTTTATGTTTATGATCAGAGCACGAGCAGACTAAAAAAAGTGACAGTTAAGCCTCTTAATATTACAAATAATGATGTTTATGTTCAAGGCAACATAAAATCTGGAGATATTATTGCTGTGGCTGGTGTTCCATACCTTCGCGATAATCAAGAAGTGATTTTACAAGAGCAAGATATCGAAATATTTAACTTTAACTGAGATTGATCTTTTAATGAATATTTCAGAGTTAGCTTTTAGATACAAAAAAATATTTTTATTTATTGTTGTAAGCCTGATGATTTACGGCGGGGTGAGTTATTTTACCTTACCTTCACAAGAAGATCCTACCATTGTTAATCGAGAGGCGATTGTTACAACCAATTTCCCTGGAATGTCGCCACAAAGAATTGAGCTCCTCATAACTAAGAAATTAGAGGAGCAGATTCGTAAGATTCCTGAGATTAAGATGCTGACGTCAATCTCACAAACAGGATCCTCAATCATTCATGTCAAAATTGAAGATAAATACTTCAACTTAGCCGATATTTGGCAAAACTTACGAAATAAAGTTAAGGACGCTGAAAAAGAGCTGCCGAAGGGATCGTCCATTCCTAATATAAATGATGAATTTGGGGATGTCGCAGTCATCACAATGGCCCTGACCGCAGATGGTTTTGGCATGAATCAAATGCATGATATGGCAAAACATATTAGAGACATTCTTTATGGTGTAAAGGGCACAAAAAAAATTGACTTGTTTGGAATTCAAGATGAAAGAATTTATTTAAAATTTGAATCAACAAAACTTGCAGAGCTTGGTGTCAACCCAAGCCAGATTGCTGCTGCGCTAAAATCACAAAATATCATTATGCCAGGAGGTCAAGTTGACACTGGAGCTAGATCGTTTGTTTTAGAGCCAACGGGTGATTTTAAAGATATCGAGGAATTAGGAGATACATTAATCTCAGTCCCTCGGTCTGGTTACAAAACAGATACTGAGGATGTTATCTCTTTAAGAGATGTGGCTATTATTGAGCGAGGATACATAGATCCGCCAAGTAAAACGGCTTACTTTAATGGTAAGCCTGCCATTGTTTTTGGTGTTTCAATGCTAGAGGGCTATAACCTCTTGGAGTTTTCACCTAGAGTTTTAAGTGTGATTTCAGAAATTCAAGAAACCATGCCTTTTGGGTATAACATTGATATAGCAACCTATCAGGCTGACGTAGTTCAGGATACAATTAACGGGGTTTCAATCAATGTTATTCAGACATTGGTTATTGTTTTATTTTCAGTAATTATCTTCCTTGGTTTTAGGACTGGGTTTATTGTTGGCTCAATCGTACCCACTGTCATGTTGATTACACTTGCATTGATGAATTTTTATGACCTTCAGCTTGAGAGAATGAGTCTGGCAACACTCATTATTGCCCTAGGACTACTTGTTGATAACGGAATTGTTGTGGCTGAAGATTTTATGAAAAGGCTGGAGAATGGCATTTCAAGAATTGAAGCGCTTAAGGGTGTTGGTAGGGAATTAACTGTCCCCTTACTCACCTCATCCTTAACAACGATTTTATTTTTTATGCCACTTATGCTTGCCGAATCAACTGCGGGTGAGTACACAAGGTCTCTCTCATTAGTTATTGCAATGGCTTTATTAACCTCTTGGATTGCAGGGCTGTGTTTAACACCCATACTTTGCTATTTCTTCTTAAAAATTGATAAGAAAAAGAGTAAGGAGAAGGAAACATCAGGAATATTTTATAAACTATCGAAAGGTTATGGCTCATTACTTAAGGGTATTTTGAAGATAAGGTTTGTATTTTTAGCCGTTATGTTTGCTGCTTTTGCATTTTCAATAATGCTAAGCAAAGAGGTACCAAAACGTTTTTTCCCAGATTCAGATAGACCTCAAATATTAGTTTACACTCAACTTCCGGCGGGGACCTCCCAAAGAGAAATGACTAGGCAGATGAAGGGAGTCTTCGAGACCCTAAACGATAAAGAGTTATTTTCTAATATAGAGTCTTTCTCAGGATATGTTGGATTTGGAGGGCCTCGTTTTGTATTATCCCTAGCACCTGAAGATGCTGCAGATAATATGGGTTTTATTATCATCAATATTACTGATATCGAAGAACAGGATAATTCCATTGAAAAATTAAGAATAACCTTAAATGATAGATTCCCGGGGATGTTTTTTAGGGTAAATAAGATGTTCTTGGGCTCAAGTGATTCAAGTGAAATAAATTTACAAGTGGTGGGTCCTGATTCTGATGTTATCTATGCTAAGGCACAAGAATTAGTAGATAGGTTACATAAAATTCCAGGTGCTATTGATATCAGAACAGATTGGCAGAA
>JABBAU010000062.1:184-4154 GCA_018607785.1 Methylobacillus sp. | reverse complement strand
GACTTATGGCAGGCAAGATTATCAAGAAACTCAAAACCAATAAAATCTGCATTAAGTATGATGAGTAAATATAATCCTGTTATTGTTCCCTACAATTATTTAGTAGAGGAAGCGTTGGTTGCGGCAGAAGAGGGGGATATGAACCCCTTTTTTAAACTTCTTTTAGCACTAGAGAAGCCGTTTGAATTTTCACCATCAAATGAAATTTTTCTAAATTCACCTGTGGACCCAAATCCCTACCATCAGACATTCTGTGGAACATAGGGTAATTTCTGCATCTAAGAAGTATTAAAAAATTTATCTTAAAACTTTTGACTTTTTTAATAAATACTAGGAATTAAAGATACCTTTACTGGTCAATTGGCCTTTGGATAAATAAAGAGTTTGTTTGTGAAAATTTTACTATTATTGCCTATGTTCTTTTGTTCACTTGCCTTCAGTGAGGATTTCAATTTGATATGTGAAGGGGAAAGAAAAGTACGTAACTTAAGTGGTAAAAAATTTAATGTCACCAATTTTGAGTCTGTCCTCTTAAAAATTAATAATAATGCAATGGAATATATTGGAGTTAATTCGGGAAGGAGTTATTTTTTCAGCAATAGAGAATATACGGCGCCCAAAAGACCACCTCATGAAGATATCAAGATTACAGAGCAGTATCAATACACACCAAACATAATTAAAGCTTCACAGATGATAGCTGACACCGGAGATAGTGAGGAATCGAGTATTAACTTATTTAGTCTTGATATAAATCTTTTGACGGGTGAGTTGAATGAGACAGAAATTATTCGCAATAAAAAAACTAATGTGAAAAGTATGAGTAATAATTTTCAAGCCCTTTGTAAAAGGGAAGATAGGTAAAATTAGATGAAGTTCGAAGCTATCAAGACAATATTAATTTCATTATTATTATTTCCATCTATGGTTTTTGCTGATGATTTTGAGTTGCTATGCAAGGGAGAAGAGGCTAAATACCTTGAGGAAGATCCGAGTTCAAAAGAAGTCACAACAAAAGTGATTGGGATTCAACTTTATGAAGAGGGTATGAGGTTAGATGGAGAATGGTTTGATAATAAGAGTGATTTGACAGAAGATTATTTGCTTGAAAGGAGCTATGTTAAATCGAAAGATAATATTACTGGAGTAAGAAACTTTTCAACAAATACCTTAATCGAGGGTCGAGTGATTCATACATCTAAGATTGATAAAGTAGAAATTAATATTCTTACAAACGATATTTTTTGGACGCATGAATTCAATAGGGTAGATAAAACAAATGTAGATGAGAAAACTATTTACGCATTTAGAAAAAATTTCCAAGGTAAATGTAAATAATAAAGCGTCTACGATTTAGTTTTGAGTTCGGATATGGACTTTGTTGTACTTAAAAACCCAATAAAAAAACTAATAATCAATAAGTTTTTTCCTGAAATTTCAATTGCGTGAGCAACGTACCAATAGCCTGTTGAGTTAATCCATAGATAGCCTGAAGCTAGAAGAATAACAGCCATAAAGATGCTACCTTTTGTTTGATTGTTATCGCCATTAAATGATGCTCTTAAACCAGTGCCAGCAAACCAGGCCAATATCGGAGCAACAATACCAGATATGCTTGTGTTGACTGATGTATCGCTAAAAGTTAAAACTGATCCATAAATAACAAGACCGATATAAATAAATTGTATGTATGCTAGAAGTGAATTCATTTTAGTTTATATTGCATATCACCAATGGGTGTCTGACTTTTAAGGCTAACCCAGTTCATGTTTTTATCGTACCATAAGTGAACAAGCAAATCTCCATCGTCTCCCTTTGCTTCTATCTGCCACAAGTCAGTAAGAACATCTTTACCCTTAACCATATGATTCTCTTCTCTAAGGAATTGAATATCGACATCTAAATATTCACCATTTTGTGCATTTATGAGTTTGTTTTGTTCAAGAATTTTAGGGTTACCATAGGCAAAAGTCATGACACACAACGGAAGCTCTTTGGTTTCATTATTGGTTGTGACCAAGAACTGATTAGCTTCAATGTTACCCCTAACCTCATATAAATCTCCATCATCATCCGTCTTGCTTGATATTGTTTTTAAACAATTACCTTGCCAAGTTTCAGAAGATTTATGTTGATAGATAAAATCCATAAAAAGGTATTCAAATTTAAAGTTTGCATCACTTACTGTCTTTTCATCTTCGTAAATGAAGGTATGTTGCCCAATCACTTTATCGTTGAGAACGGCATCAAATTCCCACACTTCGGCATAAGCAAAATTTGAAATAACTAAAAAGATGGCGCATAACAATTTTTTCATTTAACTAATTTTTCCATAAATGTAGATATTAAAAGTAGTAATAATCCAGCAATTACAGATGTGACCGTCAGAAATGTGAATAAATCCAAATTATTAGATTCTAAAATTCCTGGTAATTTGCCTGCCATAAAGTTAGCAACTGCTGATGATAAAAACCAAAAACCCATCATGAGGGATGCAATTTTTTTAGGGGATACCTTGGATACCATCGATAAACCAATAGGGGAGAGGCAAAGCTCGCCTAAGGTGTGCAAAAAGTAGACCCCAACAAGCCACCATAGGCTAATAGATGTATCACTGGCATTGTTAACAAGCGTAATAAGAAAAAAACCACCTGCGAGCAAGAGTAAACCTAACCCCATTTTTTGAGGGGTATTGATATTATTTTTACTTCTATCGACCCTTAACCAAAAGTTTGCAATCATGGGCCCAATTAAAATAATAATTAGAGGATTGATAGATTGAAAAAATGAGGCTGGGATGATAAATCCAAGGAAGTTTCTATCAACAGAATTATTTGCAAAGAGCGTTAACGATCCACCTGCTTGCTCAAACCCTACCCAAAAAAATATAACAAATATTGAAAGTACACCAATATAAATAATCTTTTTTAAATCTTCTTTTGCTGATACCAGTTGTTTTTTTCTTGTAAAGAGGTATGAAAAAATTATGACAATAACAGCTAAAAGGATCTCAAAAAAGAAGTTATTTAGGACTTGATTTACCTGGAGGATGAGTAAGATAAGAGGAATATTAATAACCGAAATTATTGTAATTAATAACCAATCTGCTGATTTTAATTTTTTAGATTGTAAAGACGTATCCTCTTTAATTATCTTACTCTGACCAAAATAAAATTGAATAAGACCAGCTAACATACCAAAACCGGCGATTGCGAAACCATAATGCCAATTAATAGTTTCCCCAACATAACCCACAATAAGTGGAGCTAAAAATGCTCCTAGATTGATACCTACGTAAAAAATACTAAATCCACTATCACGCCTTAGATCGTCAGATTTATATAGTCGTCCTAAAAGTGAACTAATGTTAGGTTTGAAGTAGCCATTTCCAATAATCAACATTCCAATAGCTAGATATAAATAGTCGGGGAATGCCATCAGGAAATGACCAATCATCATTGTCACGCCGCCTATAAATATTGATTTTTGTGTGCCGAGAAACCTATCAGCTAGATATCCTCCAATAAGGGGTGTGAGGTAAACCAAACCTGTGTAAACCGCATAAATATGAAGTGCATCGGATTCGCTATAGTTCAGTGAGTTTACTAAATAGAGAACAAGTAGGGCCCGCATTCCATAGTAACTAAAGCGTTCCCACATTTCGGTGAAGAATAAAGTGCTTAAGCTGCTTGGGTTATGAACTAGTTTGGACATTTTAAAATCTTAAATTTAATTTTGTATGATTATTACATTCGTTCAATACAAATAAAACCATTTGTAAAAAA
This sequence comes from Methylobacillus sp., assembly GCA_018607785.1. Classification (GTDB taxonomy): domain Bacteria; phylum Pseudomonadota; class Gammaproteobacteria; order Burkholderiales; family Methylophilaceae; genus BACL14. The sequence goes on along the minus strand of JABBAU010000062.1, from coordinate 369 downwards.
TGGTTATTTATTATAGAATCAGTGCATGAAAAAGAATATTTCATTTTTAATTACCCTATTAAGCCTTTTATTTAATATACAAGTGGGCTTTACGCATGATATTGAACATCAATATCATGATGATGTTCACCATGATGATGTTCACCATGATGATGTTCACCATGATGATGTTCACCATGATGATG
>JABBAU010000062.1:0-84 GCA_018607785.1 Methylobacillus sp. | reverse complement strand
TTCACCATAAAAATTTGATTGTATGTGAAGATTGTACATTTACAGTCACGGACCATTCAGCCAAAACGACAAATCTTTCATCTG
>JABBAU010000039.1 GCA_018607785.1 Methylobacillus sp. | reverse complement strand
CTCCTTAGTTTCTATCAAGATCAATATCAATCGCCAAAGAACGAATTTCTTTGGTTAGAACATTAAATGATTCTGGCATGCCAGCATCGATTTTGTGTTCTCCCTTAACAATGTTTTCATATACTTTTGTCCTACCAGAAACATCGTCTGACTTAACAGTTAACATTTCTTGAAGGGTATATGCGGCACCATAAGCCTCTAATGCCCATACTTCCATCTCACCAAATCTTTGGCCTCCAAATTGTGCCTTACCGCCTAATGGCTGTTGCGTTACTAGAGAATATGGACCTGTTGAACGAGCATGCATCTTATCGTCAACAAGGTGATGAAGTTTAAGAATATGCATATAGCCGACAGTCACAGGTCTGTCAAATGCATCCCCTGATCTTCCATCAAATAAACGAACTTGTGTTTTGTTCGCAGCAAAATTTAGTAATTTAGTATGCTCATGGTCATCAGGGTAAGCAATATCGAGCATATACTGAATATCTGATTCAGCTGCACCATCGAAAACTGATGTTGCAAAAGGGACGCCATCAATCAGATTTTCTGCAAGCTCAGTAACTTCATTATTTTTAAGAGTTTTAATATCTTCTTTTTTGCCAGTCGATGCGTTATAAATTTTATCTAATAACTCTTTAACTTCATTAATATTTTTATTTTCATTGAGTGCCTCATCAATTCTTTTACCAAGGCCTTTTGCTGCCCATCCTAAGTGCATTTCTAAAACTTGACCAATATTCATTCTAGAAGGAACACCCAATGGATTCAAAACTACATCAAGTGTTGTTCCATCTGACATATAGGGCATATCTTCAACTGGAACGATTTTTGATATTACACCTTTATTGCCATGCCTTCCTGCCATTTTATCACCTGGCTGGATCCTTCTTTTTACTGCCATGTAAACTTTTACCATTTTTTGAACACCGGGAGGAAGCTCATCACCTTGAGTTAACTTTCTCTTTTTCTCTTCAAATCTTGTGTCAAATTCTTTTTTGGCCTTATTTAAATTTTCTTTTAAAGCTTCAAGGTTTTTAGAATCTTTATCATCAGATAATCTAATATCAAATCTTTCATACCTTTCAATATCAGCTAATAATTCTTTAGTAACTTTAGCTCCCTTTTTGAGTCCTTTGATACCACCTGAAATAGGCTTACCAATTATTAACTTTTCAAGTCGACTAAAAGTATCGTCTTCTACAATTCTCAGCTGATCAGTTAAATCTTTTTGAAACGCATCTAATTGAGCATTTATAATTTGCTCAGCACGGGCATCTCTTTCAATACCTTCTCTTGTGAAAACTTGAACATCAATAATTGTGCCTGCTTGACCAGAAGGGACTCGAAGACTTGTGTCTTTGACATCTGAAGCTTTTTCACCAAATATTGCCCTCAACAATTTTTCTTCAGGGGTTAGTTGAGTTTCTCCTTTTGGCGTAACTTTTCCAACTAAGACATCACCAGCTTCAACCTCTGCTCCAATATGAATAATACCTGCTTCATCAAGCCTACCAAGCATACTTTCAGATAGGTTTGAAATATCTCTTGTAATTTCTTCCGGGCCAAGTTTTGTATCTCTCGCTACAACTTGAAGCTCTTCAATATGAATTGATGTGTATCTATCATCAGAAACCACTCTTTCTGAAATTAATATAGAATCCTCAAAATTGTATCCATTCCAAGGCATAAAACCAACTAACATATTTTGACCCAGTGCAAGCTCACCAACATCCGTTGATGCTCCATCAGCAATAATATCGCCTCTTTCAATTTTATTTCCAATCTTTACAAGAGGTTTTTGGTTAATGTTGGTATTTTGATTTGACCTTGTGTATTTAGTTAGGTTATAGATATCAACCCCTACCTCTCCTTGTGTAGCTTCTTTATCATTGACTTTAATCACAATTCTTTGTGAATCAACGTAGTCAACTATTCCACCTCTTTTAGCTTGCACAGTTGTCCCCGAGTCAGTTGCAACCGTTCTCTCTATACCAGTGCCAACCAATGCTTTCTCCGCACGAAGACAAGGGACAGCTTGTCTTTGCATATTGGCTCCCATTAGTGCTCTATTTGCATCGTTATGTTCTAAAAATGGAATTAAAGAAGCTGCTACCGAAACAATTTGGCCAGGAGCAACGTCCATATAATTAACATTTTCATTGCTAGCTAGGGTAAATTCATTTTTATATCTTGATGAGACAAGGGTTTCTTTGAATCCACCCTTATCATTCAATTCTGAGTTAGCTTGTGCAATTGTGTAATCACTTTCTTCAATTGCAGAAAGATATTCAATGCCTGTTTTTACTTTACCATTTTCAACAACTCTATAAGGCGTCTCTAAAAAACCATATTTATTTGTTTTTGCGTATAGCGCTAAAGAGTTGATAAGTCCAATATTTGGTCCCTCTGGAGTTTCAATAGGGCACACTCTCCCGTAATGAGTAGAATGGACATCCCTAACTTCAAAACCTGCTCGTTCCCTAGTTAATCCACCTGGGCCTAGAGCTGAAATTCTTCTTTTATGTGTAATTTCTGAAAGTGGATTTGTTTGATCCATAAATTGAGACAATTGAGATGATCCAAAAAATTCTCTTATTGCACTAGAAATTGGTTTTGAATTTATGAGATCGTGTGGCATAAGATTGTCTGCCTCAGCCTGACCTAGTCGCTCTTTAACAGCTCTTTCAACCCGAACCAAGCCTGTTCGAAACTGATTTTCTACCAGTTCACCTACTGATCGAATTCTCCTATTTCCAAGGTGATCAATATCATCAATTTCACCTCGTCCATTTCTTAGCTCGATCAAAATACCTACGACAGCTAAAATATCTTCTTTGGTTAATATAGTTTCACCTTCATCAGAATTGTGATCTAAATGGCTTTGTAACCTCTGCATCCAAGGTGCAAATTGTTCAGAATTCTTTGGGTAAGCTCTTTTATTAAATTTCATCCTACCAACATTTGATAGGTCGTATCTCTCATGCTTAAAAAACATTCCCTCAAACAAATTTTCTACTGAATCTGCTGTTGGTGGCTCACCTGGCCTCATCATTCTATAAATTGCTACTTTTGCTTCGTATTGATCTGGTATTTCATCTGTTGTGAGAGTTTGAGAGATAAAGTCTCCATGATCTAAGTCGTTTGAATATAAAGTTTGGAATGAATCAATACCGCTCTCAATTATTTTATCTAAAATAGGGTATGACTTTCCTTCTTCATCTTTTTTATTTTCTGTTAGGACAATTTCTTCATTAGCGTTTAAAAGGACTTCTCCCGTATCTTTATCTATAATTGATTTTGCAAGCTTCTTACCTTCTAAGAATTCATTATCAACCACAATTGATTTAATTCCTGATTTTTCCATTTCTCTAATATGCTTAACAGTAATTCTCTTATCCTTAGCAATTATCAAATTTCCTTTTTTATCTTTGATGTTGAATTTTGCTATCTCGCCCCTTAGTCTTGATGGAACTAATTCAAATTCAATTTTTTTTCCTTTTACAAAAAAAGTATCGAAATCATAAAAAGTTTCTAAAATCTGATCGGAGGTTAAGCCTAACGCTTTAAGCAAAGTTGTTACCGGCATTTTTCTCCTTCGATCAATTCTAAAGAATAGATAATCTTTTGGATCAAATTCAAAATCTAACCAAGAACCTCTGTAAGGAATTACTCTTGCTGAAAATAAAAATTTTCCTGAGCTATGTGTTTTACCTTTATCGTGCTCAAAAAATACTCCAGGGCTTCGATGGAGTTGCGATACAATAACGCGCTCGGTTCCGTTTATTACAAACGACCCATTTTGTGTCATGAGTGGAATTTCACCCATATATACTTCAGATTCTTTAACTTCCTTAATGGTTGGTTGAGAGGCTTCCTTGTCCATTATAGTTAACCTAACAGCAGCTCTCAAAGGAACCCCATATGTTAAACCACGTTGCTGACATTCTTTTACATCGAAATCTACCTTACCTAATTTATAACTTACATAATCTAGTTTTGCATTTCCTGAATGACTTGAAATAGGAAAAAGTGAATTAAATGTCGATTGAAGGCCTTCATCTTTTCTCTCTTCTAATGGAACATCTAATTGAAGAAAGTTTTTATAAGACTCGAGTTGCATCTCAAGCAAATAAGGGACTTCAAGGACCTTTTCTCTTTTAGCAAAACTTTTTCTAAGGCGTTTTTTTTCAGTAAAGGAATAGCTC
>JABBAU010000045.1 GCA_018607785.1 Methylobacillus sp. | reverse complement strand
AGCTTCAGGTACCTATTATTTCATTGGTAATTGGTGAAGGTGGTTCTGGTGGGGCGCTAGCACTCGGTGTTTCTGATCGCTTATCTATGCTGGAATTTTCAACTTACTCGGTTATTTCCCCTGAGGGCTGCGCCTCTATTTTATGGAAAAAAGCGGAAATGGCAGAAGTGGCTGCAGATACTCTTGGGATTATATCTGCGAAATTAAAAAAACTAGGCCTTGTGGATGAAATTGTTTCAGAGCCATTAGGTGGCGCTCATAGAGATTATGAAGTTACAATGAAAAATGTTAAACAAACCTTAAAGGATCAATTGATCCAGTTAAAGACTACCTCTATTGACGAGTTACTTAAAAATAGATACGAGCGCTTAATGAGCTTTGGACAACATAGCCACAGTGAAAAATGAAAATCAAATTCAGGATAAAATTTATCAATCCTTCCAAGACAACTTAAAACAAGATAGTGCTGACCTAGAAATTCTCTTAGGGTTTAGTGGGGGGTTGGATTCTTCTGTTTTACTTCATCTTCTTGCACAAATGCAAACTCAATTGCATTTTAAACTTAAAGCGATTCATGTTCATCATGGGCTTAGCTCATCTGCTGATGATTGGTTAAATTTTTGTAAGCAAAAATGCAAGTTGTTAGATATCGAATTTTATGATGTCAAAGTAAAAATTAATGATAAAAGTACATTAGGAATTGAAGGGGAAGCACGAGAATTAAGGTATGAGGCAATAAGGAAAAAACAAAAAGGCGTCGTAGCGCTTGGCCATCATCAAAATGATCAGGCTGAAACATTATTGCTACAGCTTTTGAGAGGCTCAGGATTAAAGGGATTAGCAGGTATGCCTGAGTTCGATGAAAAAAGAAAGTTTTGGCGACCTATGCTGAATATAAAAAAAGAGCTTCTAGAAAAATATGCAAGTGAAAATAATATTGAATATATTGAAGATGAGAGTAATGAAGATATAAATTTTGATAGAAATTTTATTCGCAAGAAAGTTTTGCCTTTAATTGAATCTAGGTATCCAGCATCTATTGAGACAATAAGTCGATCTGCAAGTAATATTTCAGAGGGTCATCATTTAAATGAATTATTAGCACTGGATGACAGTAAAAATATTATGTCAGATGATGGTAGTTATTTATTTATTAACGATTTAAAAAAACTTCCGAGAGTTAGAGTAATAAACTTAATTCGTTGGTGGCTATCATTTAATAATCAACTAATGCCAAGTAAAAAGAATATAGTCGAGCTTTATAAGCAAGTAGTCTTTATAAAAAAGGATACCTCTTTAAATTTAAAAATTTCTGAAGAAGCATCTATTCGCGCTCATAACAATAAGCTTTTTATAGGCAATTTTAATATTAAACCAGATACCTTTGATTTAAAATGGTCGGGGCAAGAGGAGCTTAATTTACCTAATAAAAAAAAACTACAATTCATAAAAATTGAAGAAGGAGGGTTATCTTTATCAAAGCTTGGCGTAAAGACTCTTAATGTTAGAAGTAGGGTTGGGGGTGAGAAACTGAAGCCTTTTTCAGATCAGCCGAGCCGAAACCTAAAATATTTATTTCAAGCAGCTGATATACCTATTTGGGAAAGAGATCAGGTTCCTCTAATTTTTGCAAAAAATGAATTAGTTGCTGTCCCAAATATTGCTGTGCATCATAAATACCAATCGAGTATAGGGGAAGAGGGCTATCAAATTAATTGGTTAAGCGATTAAATGGAAAGGGAATTTTTCCTATTAAGTAAAAAGAAATTTTGTGTAGAATAGCGTTCTTAAACAACTATATATAGATCAAAAGCTCTTCAAATGAAAAAAATTTCTAAAGCAACAGACATTATTGCAATTACAAGCCTGCTCCTTCCAACCTTTGCTATTGCAGGGGAGTCAGTTAAAGTTGATAGCATTGAAGTCTATTCTCCAACATACCTACCTTCAATTGGCTTACCTATTAAGGATGTCCCATATGCTGTTCAGACAGCGACAGGTGAGGAAATAAGAGAGCAGGCTGGGGTCAGTATTGCTGATTATATGGTAAATAATCTTGAAGGCGTTACAGTAAACGAGGTTGGTGGAAACCCGTACCAATTAGAAATTAATTATCGTGGTTATAACGCGACCCCAATTATGGGAAATCCTCAAGGCCTATCAATTTATGTTGATGGCGTGAGAGCAAATATGCCATTTAGCAATAATGTTTTATGGGATACGATTCCTGATTTTGCTCTTGATGATATGCAGCTCGTCGGTGGCTCAAATCCTGTTTATGGACTTAACACTTTAGGTGGCTCATTAAGCTTGCAAACAAAGAGTGGTCGTACTTTTAATAAATCAGCAATTGATGGATCAACAGGTTCATGGGGTAGAAATACAGGTCTCCTTGAGTCAGGTGGAGTTTCTGATGATAATAGATTTGATTACTACGCTGGATATTCATATTTTAAAGAAGACGGCTGGAGAGAGCCTTCACCTTCAGAAGTTCAACAGTGGTTCAGTAAATTTGGATACGAAGATGAAGATTCAAGATATGACTTAACTTACACAGGCGCTCATAATAGTCTTGTAGGTAACGGCATGGTTCCTGATTACCTTCTTGGAGATGACTTGAAGGGTGTACATACACTTATTGATAAAACGAGAACACAATACAACCAAGTTCAATTGAATGGTACAGAATTTGTGAGTGATACAGTGATGTCGTCAGGTAACCTCTACTGGAGAAACCTTGATCAAAGTACCTATAATGGTGACTTAAATGATGAATACGAGAATCCAGGTGACGATGAGGGAGTAATTAACCGATCCAAAACAAAATCAAATGTCTATGGGGGTAATGGTCAATTTACTTTTGATAATGATTGGCTATCAAGAAGGAATCAGTTAATTGTAGGAGCTGGATACGAGTACTCAAAAGTTCAATTTAAGCAAACTGAACAAGAAATTGAAACACTTGATCCTACTGGATTCTTTTCAGGAGATTTAGGTGAACTAGAACAAAATTCAGGATTGACGGGCCAAACATACACCTACAGCGGATTTGTTTCAAACAACCACGCATTAAATGATCAATGGAGCGTTAACACTGCTGCACGTTATAACTACGTAGTGATTGACAATGATGATACATTTAACCCAGCCGGTGATAGCAGATCTCTTTCTGGCGAACATGATTATGATCGATTAAACCCATCACTGGGTCTTACGTATAACCCAAATGACAATTTAACAACTTATGGTTCTTATAATGAATCGAGTCGAGCCCCTACAAGTATTGAGCTTGGTTGTGCGAACCCAGACAACCCTTGTATGTTGCCAACGCAGATGGCAGATGATCCGCCATTAGAACAAGTTGTTGCAAAAACATTTGAATTAGGCGCAAGAGGTAAATTTGCTAGTATTTACGATAGTAATATGTCGTGGAATATTTCGGGCTACAGTGCTACGAATCATGATGACATTTTATTTCTATACACTGAATCAAATTCAACAGCAGGATATTTTGATAACGTCGATAAGACAAAAAGACAAGGTATTGATGTAGGTCTTAGTAACGCCTTTGAAACTTTTACACTTAGCATGAACTATAATTATGTAAAAGCGACATACGGAACTGATATTAATATGGTAAGCGAAAACAATTCATCATCTTCTGACGATGATGAGGGTCAGATCAGTGTTGAAGATGGTGATTACCTACCAAATATACCAGCACATAGTTTGAAAGTCAGAGCTGTTTATAACCCACAATCTAATTGGTATTTAGGCGCAACAATGACGGCATTTAGCTCATCGTATATGATGGGTAATGAAAATCAAGAGAACGATTCATCACAATCTCCATTTGTTAGGAGTGAGGTGCCAGGTTATGCAGTTGTAAATTTAGATGGCGAATATAATTTTTCACATATGTTAGAAGGATGGAAAATTTACGCTAAAGTTACTAATTTACTTGATAACAAATATTATACTGGGGGACGAATTGCTGAATCAAGAGTGAATGCTGATCGTTCATTTAGTGACGATGAGATTGCAACATCCTCGATGATTGGTGGCGCACCAAGAGCTGGGTGGGTTGGCTTACGTTACGAATTTTAAAACGTAAAAGTAATATATAAAAAAAGGGCTTTAGGCCCTTTTTTGTTATCTTCGGGTGTATATTATAATTTTAGATAACTTGGTGTTCTATGAGTTTAAAGTCACAGCTTCTTATTTATATAAACTCTTTACTTTTGATCGCAACGTTAATTGGTTTGATGACAATTATGATGGTTACCCAAAAAAATGTGAGGGAAGAGGTCTTGTCAACGATGTCTCTTGCTGAATTTGCGATTGAGCAGGGTGTAAAAAAGAATCCTGATTTCTACCTCTTTCAAAGGGATAATAATGAATTAGGTATCTCTGAATTATCAGGAATTCGACATTTAAAAATTCAATTTTTTGATCGTAATGATGTTTTACTAGAAGAAACATTAAACACACCTGATGAAATTAAACCGCCTCCATCTTGGTTTATCAATATAA
>JABBAU010000029.1 GCA_018607785.1 Methylobacillus sp. | reverse complement strand
CGTGATCAACATGGGCAATAATTGCGATATTACGAAGCTTTTGATTCATTGATGGATAACCATTAAATATATTAGACGCGCGATTTTAGCACAAAGAGGCTAACTTAACCCATGGTGTTTCAAGTATTAGAGCAAATCTTTAAGATTGTTAATTATTTTTTTGTGATCTATCTTTTCTTCATCAGAATCAGCTTTTTGCTCACCACTGAGCTTATCGATGATTTTATTAATATTTTTTCTGATATCAGTCTTAAGTGATTTAAAGTCAAATACAGTTTCTAAATTATCATCTACTTTTAAGATAACTCGCTCTAATATAAATTCAGGAGAAGCGCCTTGTGATTTCGAACCGATATCCTTTATTACTATCAATGGAATTTTTTTATTTAAAAAATCTTTTTTTAAAGAACTTACCCTTGCTTTTATTTCTAAATCTACAATTTTTAATTCTTTAATAAAAAAAGTTTTAGGAGTTTTTTTATCGTTAGTATCTTTTATTTCTTTGTTTTCAGTTGTTTTAGTTGATTTTTTTTCTTGGGATATATTGCTTCCATTATTTTGATAGCTTTGAATATTCTCTTTGAGAACATTAAAATTTGTTTTTTTTCCATTATATTCGTAGATAATCTCTGGATTATTTATCAAAACCAGAGGAATCTCTATAATATCTTGAGTTAAAGATTCCTTATTAATGCTAATCATAACTTTTTCAACTTCAAATGCTTCAGAATTACTAAATCCATTAGGGTTTTCAATGCCCAGTCTATTTATTGAGATTTCACCTTTTTGAAAATCTGTTTTGACAGAATCGACCTCAACTTCAGTTTTGGTCATTTTGGAACCATTCTCAACCATATAGTTTTTGATAAAATCGTCTAAGTTATCAAAAAACCAATATGTCGCACCTCCAAGAACCAAAATAAGTAATAAAGTAACTAGTAGTATTTTTTTCATTATTTTATCTCTTTAGTTTAGTTTTAATTTTTAAGGCTGCCTTTTTAACGCTTTCCAAAGCAGATTCCATAGTATTTGATGATGCTAAAATAACGCCCATTCTTCTTTTCTTAAAAGACTTAGGTTTACCAAACAATCTTATATCGACTCCAGGCACTTTAAGTGCTTGATCAATTCCCTCAAAGTAAATATGGTCTGCATCATGATTACCATAAATAACCTTACTAGCACCAGGTTTACTTAATGATGTATCAACCGGTAATCCAAGAATCGCTTTGGCATGCAACTCGAATTCAGATTGTCTTTGAGATGCCATAGTGACCATACCGGTATCATGAGGTCTGGGACTCACCTCTGAGAACCATACTTCATCCTTCTTAATAAATAACTCAACACCAAAAATACCAAGCCCACCCAAGGAGTCCGTTATTGATTTGGCAATATTTTTTGACTTTTCCAATGCTGCTTTACTCATCGGTTGTGGCTGAAAACTTTCGATATAGTCTCCATTCTCTTGGTTATGCCCTATCGGGTCACAAAATTTTGTACAAACTTCACCATTCAAATCTTTAGATCTAACAGTGAGTAGTGTTATTTCATAGTCAAAATCAATTAAACTCTCTGCTATCACCACGCCTTGATCAACCCTTCCGCCAGTTGCTGCATGGTTCCAGGCAGATTTTATTTCACTTTCAGACTTTACTAGAGATTGTCCTTTTCCTGATGATGACATGGTCGGTTTAACAAAACATGGGAATTTAATTTGGTTTAAAATTAATTTTTTAAGTTCTTCGTAACTTCTTGCAAAACCATAATTTGATGTAGGAAGCCCTAATTCTTCAGATGCCAGCTTTCGAATACCTTCTCTATTCATTGTTAACTGAACTGCTTTTAAACTAGGAATTATCTTGGAATAACCCTTGCTATCTACTTCTGATAATAAATTTGTATTAATTGCCTCAATTTCTGGGACGATATAATGAGGGTTCTCTTTTTGAATAATTTCTCTTAGTTGCTTTTCATTTGTCATATCAATAACGTAAGCACGGTGTGCAACTTGATGCCCTGGTGCATTTTGATAACGGTCAACAGCGATAACCTCCACACCTAGCCTTTGAAGTGAAATAATTACTTCCTTACCAAGCTCTCCAGCCCCTAGTAACATAACTTTTGTAGATAAAGAACTTAACGGCGTTCCAATGTCCATATATGAGCCTGTAATGTTATTGCACCAATTATAGCAATAGATTTATGAAGATAATTATTTATAAAATTTTATTTTCTTTAGCTACATTATAAAAATCGAGTATATTTTTTATATTTAATTTTTGCTTAATTGATGTTTGATAATTTGCTGCTGTCTTATAACTTATATTTAGTTTTTCAGCGATTGAAAATAATTCTTCACCTGATGCTAGAGATTTGAAAATCTCAAATTCCTTATTATTTAAGTCCTTAATTCTTGAATCTTTAAATTCGTCTACATCTACCGATGCTGAAATAATAATTTCATTATTCATTACTTTCTCAATTGCATTGAGTAAATCATCTGATAGGTCATTTTTTAAAATATAGCCATCAGCACCCGCCTTTATCGCTTTATCAATAATCATAGAGTTGTCATGCATTGAGAGCATTAAGATCTTAATTTTTGGAAATCTTTTTTTAATTTGATTTGTTGACTCAATACCTCCTTTTCCAGGCATAGAGACATCCATAATGATTAGATCAACTTTATTTTTTTGTAAAAATTGATATGCCTCTTCCCCGGTACCTAAATCAGCAACTATATTTAGATTTGGCGTATTTTCAACCAGACGCTTAATACCTGCTCGAACAATTTCATGATCATCTACGATTAATAAATCTGTCATCTGCTAACTCAAATTAATAATTAATTTAAATAATTTCTTTTTGGAAACTTCTACGGTTCCGTTAATTTGGTCTACACGTTCAGCTATACCAATGAGACCAAGGCCTTCTTGATTTGATGAGTCATCGTTAATACCATCGTTGCTTATCAAAATTCTTGTCCTGTCATTATTCTCTAAATACTTTATGCTTATTTGAATTTTTTTAGGTGATGAATGTTTAGCAATATTAGTAAGTGCTTCTTGAAAAATACGATAAAGATGGGCAGTTTTCTTTTTTGTTATTTTTTTAAAAGCCTTTTCATCCATTTGATATTCAAACTTAACTCCCTTAAATCGCCTTTTCCAATTCTCAAATAGCTCAATCAAAGCAGACTCAAATCCCAAATCTTCAATTAAGCCTAAATTAAGTTTTTTTATGATCTCCCTTGTGGACAGCATCATATTTTTTGATAATTGTATTACGTTAAATATAGCTTCATCACGAGATTTCTTCTTGGTTGATTTTGAAATTGAAGCTGCTTCTGCTTGCAATGCAGTTAATGACTGTCCTAGTTCATCGTGAAGATCTCTTGCTAATTCACTTTTTTCTTGTTCCTGAACATCAATTAAGTTTTGACTTAATTGATGAATCTTATTATTACTTTGCCTAAGATTATCGATCATACTATTGAATTTTTTTCCAATAATATCAAGCTCAAGAATATTTGATTTTTTAATCCTTGACTTGTAGTTTCCTGTTTCTAGTTTTTCAAAACCCTCAATAATTTTATTGATTGGTTTTATCATATAAGAAAAAAGAAGCAGCACTACAAAATTTATAACAACAAGAAAAGCAACTATGATCCAAAGACCTACTTTAATTTGTTGCCATATTTCTGCATACTCATAAATTGGCTCAGGTTTTATTAATATATAACCTGCGAGCTCCCCTCTTTGTTCAATATTAATTTTCGAGAAAAATATCTTATCGGAGAGACTTTCAATTATATTTATAAACCAAACTGGAGGCGGTTTAATTTCATCAGGTGTGTTTAATGTTTCTTCTAATAAAACATCATTTTCATCATAAAATTGAATTTTTAAATGGCGGATTCCTGACAATTCCGAGATACCTAATTCGTTATTTTCCCTTTGAAACAAATAAAAATCAGGATTTTTCTTTACTCCTTGTTCGATAGCAAATTCAGCAAGAGACATTGTAGATAAAACTTCTTCCCTGACATTTTTTTGGGTGACCATCATAATAGTCATCAGACCAATAAGTGTTGCAATTAAAAGTAAGGAATTAATGTAAATAAGAAGTTGTGATTTAAGGCTCATATAATACAAAAAAGATTAAAAACAATAATATACACCCGATACTTATAAAAAAAGGGCCTATAGCCCTTTTTTTATTTTTAATCATTTAGAATTCGTAACGTAATCCTACCCAGCCTGCTCTAGGGGCACCACCAACAAGTGAAGCTGTGGCAATTTCTTCTTCACTAAATGAGCGATCAGCATTTACTCTTGATTCAGCGATACGTCCGCCTGTGTAATATTTGTTATCAAATAAATTAGTGACCTTTGCGTATATCCTCCAACCATCTAACATATTTGAAAACTTATATTCAGAGTCTAAATTAACAACAGCGTAGCCAGGAACTTCACTTTGCAATCCATTAACAGATGAATCATTTTCTTGGTTTTCGTTCCCCATCATATATGATGAACTGAATGCGGTCATCGTTGCACCCAAATGCCATGCTGG
>JABBAU010000037.1 GCA_018607785.1 Methylobacillus sp. | reverse complement strand
AGCAAAATTATAAGTTATTGCTACTATTTTCTCAAGTAAAACATTAATTTACTTATTTCTCTTGAACTGCTTTTGTAACAACTTTTGTAACAATCCAAGATTTATTTTTTGAAACAGGCTTACCTTCTGTGATTTCAACTAAATCACCCTCATTTAATTCATTTTTTTCATCATGCGCATGCACTTTTGTTGATAGCTTAATAATCTTGCCCACTACTGGGTGCTTCACAAGTCTTGGAACTCTGACTGTCACAGTTTTGTCCATTTTATTACTTTCGACTTTACCCATAAGTGTTCTCATTGTTTTTTTTGTTTCAACCATAATAATTAACTATCCCCTTTTTCAGCAAGAACAGTCATTACTCTTGCAATATCTTTTCTAATTTTTCCTAATTGATCATTCTTGTTAGATTGCTGCGTTGATATTTGCATCCTCGTTGAGAACTGAGCTTTCCTGAGCTCAATCAATTCCTTGTTAAGGTCTTCTTTATTTTTTTTTCTTAAATCTAAAGCTTTCATTATTGTCTCCTTAACCACCAATATGTCTTGATGCGAACTTGGTGAGCAAAGGTAATTTAGCAGAGGCTAATCTAAAAGCTTCTTTTGCTGTTGCCTCGTCCACACCGTCCATTTCATATAACATTTTTCCTGGCTGAATCTCTGCTACATAATACTCAACACTCCCTTTACCTTTTCCCATCCTTACTTCAGCTGGTTTCTTTGTTATGGGCTTATCAGGGAAGATTCTGATCCAAATTCGACCCCCTCTTTTTATATGTCTTGTCATCACTCTCCTCGCAGCTTCAATTTGTCGAGCAGTTATTCTTCCGCGACCAGTAGCTTTTAAGCCAAAGTCACCGAAACTTACCTTGTTACCCGTTAAAGCGAGGCCTTTATTTCTACCTTTGTGCTGCTTTCTATATTTTTGTCTTGTAGGCTGTAACATTTTTAATTCTCGTCTTTGTTTGTTTGAGTAGGTTCTGTTTTAACTTCATCTTTTTTCTTTATCGTAACTTCAGGCTTTTTAGTTTCTGTTTGTGGTTTACTTTTTTTCACTGCAGATTTTATTGTTTTTTTTGGTTTTTCAATCTCTTCAGTTTTTTCAACTTGAGATTCAGTAGCAGTTTTAGGTAATGTCGGATCTTCAAAAATCTCACCCTTAAATACCCAAACTTTCACGCCGATAATTCCATATTGCGTCTGAGCTCTGGCTGTTCCATAATCAACATCTGCTCTTAAAGTGTGAAGTGGAACTCTTCCTTCGCGGTACCATTCAGACCTGGCAATTTCTATCCCATTTAGTCTACCTGAACTCATTATTTTTATACCTTGCGCTCCCAGTCTCATTGCATTTTGCATTGCTCTTTTCATGGCTCTTCTAAACATCACGCGCTTTTCCAGTTGTTGCGCAATACTTTGTGCAATTAAGGTTGCATCAATCTCAGGTTTTCTTACCTCTTCAATATTGAGCTGCACAGGAATACCCATCAAATCTTGAATGCTAGATCTAAGAGATTCGATATCCTCCCCTTTTTTTCCTATTACAATCCCGGGTCTTGCAGAAAAGATTGTTATTTTTGCATTTTTAGCAGGTCTTTCAATTAAAATTCTACTTACTGCGGCATTTACGAGTTTTTTATTTAAAAATTCTCTAACTTTAATATCGTTATTGAGCAGGCCAGCAAAATTTTTAGTGTTTGAATACCATCGTGAAGACCAATTTTTGTTGACTGCTAAACGAAAACCTGTTGGATTTATTTTTTGTCCCATAATAATCTCTTTTTAATTACCCACAGTCACAGTAATATGACAGGTCGGTTTAATTATTCTTTTACCGCGCCCCTTAGCTCCAGCACGCTGCCTTTTTAACACTGTTCCCTTATCCACATAAATAGTTTTGATTGATAACTCATCAATATCAGCCCCATTATTATTCTCTGCATTTGCAATAGCGGATTCTACAACCTTCTTTACAATTTCAGCCCCTTTTTTTGGACTAAAGCTTAATATATCAAGTGCATTATCTACTTTTTTACCTCGAATAGAATCAACTACTAATCTCGCTTTTTGAGGAGATATTCTTACACCTTTAAGTATTGCAGAAACTTCAATAGCCATTTAATTATTCCTTAGTTTTTTTATCGCCAGTATGGCCCTTAAAAGTCCTTGTACCAGCAAACTCTCCAAGTTTATGTCCAATCATATTTTCAACAATAAGCACTGGAGTATGTTGTCTTCCGTTATGAATAGCAATAGTTAAACCAATAAAATTTGGAAGAATAGTTGATCTTCTTGACCATGTTTTTATGGGTTTTCGATCCCTTGTTTCAGATGCTACTTCAACTTTCTTTGCTAAATGAGCATCTACAAATGGGCCTTTTTTTATTGATCTAGACATATTTTTTAATTACCTTTTATTTGACGGTCTACGACTAATTCTCATATTATCCGTACGTTTATTATTTCTTGTTCTAAAGCCTTTTGCTGGCGTTCCCCAAGGACTAACAGGGTGACGTCCTCCAGATGTTTTTCCTTCACCACCCCCATGAGGATGATCAACTGGGTTCATAACAACACCTCTAACCGTTGGTCTAATACCTCTCCACCTTGTTGCACCTGCTTTACCAATGGATCTTAGCGAATGTTCTTCGTTGCCGACAGTGCCTATTGTAGCCCTGCAATCTACATGAACTTTTCTTACCTCACCTGACCTTAATCTTAGTTGCGCATACATGCCTTCTCTAGCAAGAAGTTGAATTGATGTTCCTGCTGAACGTGCAATTTGTGCTCCCTTTCCAGGTTTTAATTCTATACAATGCACCGTACTTCCAACGGGTATATTTTTCAAGGGTAATGAGTTTCCTATTTTAAAAGGAGCTTCATTTCCGCTTAGTAATTCTTGACCTACAGAAATTCCTTTTGGTGCAATAATATATTTTCTTTCTCCATCTGCATAACAAAGTAGAGCAATGTGAGATGAGCGATTAGGATCATATTCAATTGTTTCAACCTTTGCTGGAATTCCATCTTTATTTCTTTTAAAGTCTATTAGTCTTATGAACTGTTTATGGCCACCACCTTGGTGTCTTACTGTGATTCTTCCAGAGCTATTCCTTCCAGAACCTCTTGTCTTTTTTTGTAATAATGGGCTATAAGGTTTGCCCTTATGAAGACCGGGAGTTACAACTTTCTCTAAGCCTCTTCTTCCTGGTGATGTTGGTTTTACTTTTATGATTGCCATTCTATTTTCCTTATACCTTTTATTCGCCAGTAAAATTTATTTCTTGTCCGTCTTTAAGACTAATGTAGGCTTTTTTCCAATCGCTTCTTTTGCCCATTAATCTTCCCGCCCTTTTAGTCTTGCCTTTCATATTTAAAATATTAACCGCTGTAACTTCAACCTTAAACATCAGCTCGATGGCTTCTTTAACCTCTTTTTTTGTTGCATCTTTTTTTACTTTAAATGCAATTTGGTTATGTTTATCAGCAACCATAGTTGCTTTTTCAGTGACTTGTGGTGCCAAAACAGCTTGTAATGATTTATTCACGCTCATGCGAACATCCCTTCTAATTGTTTAATTGCCGCTGATGTTGCTATAACCTTTTGAAAATGAACTAAGCTTACCGGGTCGGCATATTTAGCCTCCAAAACTAACACGTGTGGAATGTTTCTTGATGAGAGGTATAAGTTTTCATTAAATTCATCAATTAAAACCAGTACATTGTTTTCAACACCGAATGTATTAATTTTTTCTAAGAACTTTTTTGTTTTAGGGGTTTCGATATCAAATTTTTCAACCACTGATAGCCTATTTTGTCTAACAATTTCAGATAAAATTGATCTCATACCTGCTCTGTATGCTTTCTTGTTCAGCTTTTGTGTAAAATTTTCATCTGGTCTATTAGGAAATGCACGTCCTCCACCACGCCAAATAGGACTTGAAGTCATTCCAGCGCGAGCTCTACCTGTTCCTTTTTGTGCCCAAGGTCTTTTGGTTGTATGACGAACTTCTGCACGAGTTTTTTGTGATCTAGTACCCGTTCTTCCATTGTTCATGTAAGAGGTTACAAGTTGATGAATTAACCCTTCATTGAAATCTTTAGCAAATGCGTTATCAGAGGCGTTAACAGTTTTTTTGGTTTCTTTACCTTTGTTATCAATTAATTTTAATTCCATTATTTACTCGCCTTTACCTTAATAGCTGGCTTAATCTCAATATCTGAACCTTTAGACCCAGGAACTGCACCTTTAATAAGTATAAGATTTCTTTTAGAATCGACACGAACTACTTCAAGGTTTTGAGTTGTTCTTCTTTTTGATCCAAGTTGTCCAGACATTTTCTTTCCAGGAAATACTCTACCGGGGTCTTGACAATGTCCTGTTGAACCTAATGAATTATGGGATACTGAAACACCGTGAGTTGCTCTTTGTGATTTAAAGTGGTGTCTTTTTTGTGCACCAGAAAAACCTTTACCAATAGTAATTCCTGTTACATCAACTTTTTGTCCTTTTTCAAAGGAGTCTACAGAAAAAATTGAGTCAATTGAGTAATTTGATAAATCACCAGTTGGATTAATTCTGAATTCTCTTAAACCATTGCCTGCTTCTTTAGCAGCCTTAGCATAGTGACCGGTTGTTGCTTTATTTAACTTAGATGCCTTCACACTACCATGTGCGACTTGAACTGCTTGGTAGCCATCAGTTTCATTAGTTTTAATCTGGGTCACCCGATTAGGAACTACCTCTAGCACTGTGACTGGAATTGATATTCCATCATCAGTAAA
>JABBAU010000001.1 GCA_018607785.1 Methylobacillus sp. | reverse complement strand
TATAAAATACTCTCTATTATGCGAAATGCATTTGGTGGCCATATAATGAAAAAAAAGGGTTAATTTTTAGATGATAGATAATTCCACGCTAGTTTTATTTGGTGCAAGAGGTAATTTAGCTAAAGTTAAATTGATACCAGGTCTTTTTCATCTGGATCAAGCCGGCAAACTACCTAAAAATATGAAAATATTGTCTGTAGGAAGGCAAAAGGTTGATGAAAGTGCATGGCATTCAAGTATTAAAAGTATGCTTGATGAAAAATTCAAGTCTTATGATAAAAATGTTTTTGAACGCTTTATAAAAAGAAACCTTTACCATGCCAATTTGCCAGACGACCCGGAGGCTTTTGTTAAGTTTGCAAAAAGATTAAAAAATAAAGACATTTTTCCCCAAAACCTGGCGTTCTTTCTATCTGTAAGGCCTTCAGATTTTGCTCTTATTGTAAAACAATTGTCTGAAGTAAGCTTGCTCGACGAGTCAGAATTTTGGAAAAGAGTTTTAATTGAAAAACCATTCGGTACATGTCTTAAAAGTGCTATCGAACTTCAGACTTCCATTGAAAAGCACCTGAAAGAAAATCAAATATATAGAATAGATCATTATCTAGGTAAGTTTTCGCTTCAAAATATTTTGACTACTCGCTTTAAAAACGCAATATTAGAACCGCTTTGGTCAAATGAGCATATTGAACAAATTCAAATTACTAACCATGAGACTCTTGGTGTGGGTGATAGAACAGTTTTTTACGAGGCAACGGGTGCGCTCAGAGATATGATACAAAGCCATTTGTTACAAATGCTAGCGTTAGTAACTATGGAACAACCAAAAACCATGAGCCCAGAAGATGTAAGGCTCGAAAAAATAAAGCTTTTAGAATCTATCCAAGCTATCCCTCTAGACAAGATTAAAAATTTTGCTTTTCGTGGCCAGTACGCAGCAGGCAAGTTAAACGGAGAAAAAGTAAAAGGTTACTTAGAAGAGGTTGAAAACCAAGATAGTGTTGTGGAAACATACGCAGCCATCAAATTATTTATTAATAATTCGAGATGGAAAAAAGTGCCAATTTATCTTAGAACAGCAAAAAGACTTTATGAAAACGCAACCTCAATTTCTATAAAATTTAAAAATTATGAGAACTGGTTAACCATAAATATTCAACCAAGTGAGAATACTTCGTTTGAAATAACTACACTTCAACCTGGACTTGATATGAATGAATTCAGGCAAACTGCTCTAAAGGGAAATAACCGTATTGAAGGAGATGAAACAATAGATGCTTATGAAACTCTGATGCTAGACCTTCTCAGCGGAGACCAATCAAAATTTCTTCATATCGACGAAGTAAAAGCTGCATGGAAGCTTGTTGATCCAATTATTAACTATTGGAGTAATAATAAATCTAAACCTACTCAATATAAACCTGGCGAATTTGATCCAGAAGAATCAAAAATTATTTTTGAGAACGATGATCAATTTTGGAAAAAATAATATTTTAATTCTCATATGATTAAAGTTTTTGCTTAACTGTTTTTAGGAGAAAAAATGACAATCAAGTCTGATAAATGGATACGGAAAATGGCCGAGGAAAAAGAGATGATCAGCCCATTTGAGCCCAAAATGGTGAGGGATATTGAAGGACGGAAAATTGTATCTTATGGAACATCAAGTTATGGCTATGATATTCGCTGTGCCCCTGAATTTAGAGTATTCACAAATATTAATAGCACTATAGTCGACCCAAAATCTTTTGATCCAAACTCATTTGTTGAGTTTAATGGTGATCATTGTATTATCCCCCCCAATTCATTTGCGCTTGCGAGAACAGTTGAATTTTTTAAGATTCCTAGAAATATTCTTACAATATGTGTAGGTAAGTCAACATATGCAAGATGTGGAATCATTGTTAATGTAACCCCATTTGAGCCAGAATGGGAAGGATACGTAACACTCGAATTTAGTAACACCACCCCATTACCTGCAAAAATTTATGCTGGAGAGGGATGTGCTCAGGTTTTATTTTTTGAATCGGATGAGATATGTGAAACTTCATATAAGGATCGAGGGGGGAAATATCAAGGTCAAAGTGGAGTTACCTTACCAAAAATTTAACAAATTTTTAATTTAGGAGAAAAAATTACATTGGAATACTGGGGATATCATCTAATATTGGATTGCAAGAATGGAGATTTAGAGAAAGTAAGGTCATCCGATAATATTAATAAATTTGTCAAAACATTAGTTGAAAAAATAGATATGGTGGCGTGTGGCGAACCAAAAATAGAACATTTTGCAGCAAATAATCCAAATGCTGCAGGATTTAGCTTAGTCCAATTAATTGAGACTTCCTCCATAACGGGTCACTTTGTTGATCTTAATGGGGATAGCTACATTGATATATTTAGTTGTAAATCTTTTGATATTGAAAAAGTTAAGGAAGTTGTTAAACAATTTTTTTCACCGAAACAAATAAAAGTGACTTATTTAACACGTCAAGCTTAATCTCAAACTATTCTTTCGTAGTGTATAAAAGAAAATTTTAACTCCTCATTTGTCTTCTTATCATTTTGGGTTAAAATTTTCCAATCACTAAGATCAAATGCTGGAAAAAATGCATCGCCCTCAACCGTGCAATAGACTTTTGTGATATGCAAATTTGTAGCGATAGGCATTGCCATCTTATAAATCTGCTCACCTCCAATTATAAAAATCTCATTTTCATCTTTCGTAAGACAAATCGCATCATCTAAAGAATTAACAACCTCAACTCCTGTAATCTTCAAGGCTTTATCCCTGCTTATAACAATATTTCTTCGATCTTTAAGTGGCTTACCAATTGATTCAAAAGTTTTCCTACCCATAACTACACTATGATTTGTTGTTATTTTTTTAAAGTTTTTTAAGTCCTCAGAAATATGCCAAGGAAGAGCATTTTTATAACCAATGACTAAATTTTCTGATACAGCAACGATAACAGTAATTTTTCTCATTAAACTGCAACAGGTGCTTTAATTAAGGGATATGGATCATAGCCTTCTAAATAAAAATCATCATATTTAAAATCAAAGATGTTTTTGATTAGTGGGTTCATATTCATTGTAGGTAATTTTTTAGGTTGCCGTCTTAACTGCTCATTTACTTGATCCATATGGTTCATATATATGTGTGCATCACCTAAAGTATGAATAAACTCTCCACATTTCAATTCACATACATGCGCTATCATTTTTGTAAGAAGTGCATATGAAGCAATATTAAAAGGAACCCCAAGAAAAATATCTGCACTTCTTTGATAAAGTTGGCAAGAAAGTCTGCCATCAGCAACATAAAATTGGAAAAAGCAATGGCATGGTGGTAACTTCATCTTGTCAATTTCTCCAACATTCCAAGCTGAAACAATCAGCCTTCTCGAATCAGGAGTTTTTTTTATTTGATTAATAAGGTTAGATATTTGATCAATTTCATTACCTTCTGAAGTAGCCCAACTTCTCCACTGATGGCCGTAAACAGGCCCTAGATTTCCATTTTCATCTGCCCATTCATCCCAAATAGATACATTGTTATCTTTTAAAAACTTTATATTTGTTTCGCCTGATAAAAACCATAAGAGTTCATAAATTACTGATTTTAAATGTATTTTCTTAGTTGTTACAAGTGGGAAAGTATCTTTAAGATTAAAACGCATCTGGTAACCAAAAACTGATAACGTTCCGGTTCCGGTTCGATCTTCTTTTTTTAGACCATTTTCTTTTACATGTTTTAAAAGGTTTAGATATTCATTCATTCTATGTATTGTCAGTTATGTACTTTTTAACTAACTCAGCATTATTTTCAAAAACTTCAAACTTTTGATCAAGTAATTCTAGATCTTTAAGGGTATGAGGTCTTTTAGGATGGACTCCAATTGATTCAAAAACTGATTTTTCAAACTTAATTGGTAATGCTGTTTCTAAAACAATCATTGGGTTACTTGCTATAGAATGATCCATTGCTGCTTTTATCCCATCTGCTGTATGTGTATCAATTATCGCCCCAAAATCATTATATACAGACCTAATAAAATTCATCCTGTTGGAGTGCTTACTTGAGGAAGAAACAAATCCATACTTTTTAATTTTTTGAAAATCTTCATCACTTAATTTAAATGCTTTACCGCTATCTATTTTTTTCCAGTGTTCGCTTAATTTTGAAGAATCTTGCCCTAACAAATCAAAAATAAAGCGCTCAAAATTTGAGGCTTTTGAAATATCCATCGATGGACTTGATGTCTGAAAAGTATCATTTGAAGACCTAGGTGCATAAGCACCCGTCTTAAAAAATTCATCAAGGACATCATTTTCATTTGTAGCTACAATCAGGTGGTTGATTGGTAACCCCATCATTCTTGCTATATGACCTGCACAGATATTCCCAAAATTTCCTGTCGGTACAGTAAAATCAACCTTCTGACTATTTTTGTTGGTCACATCAAAATAACCTTTAAAATAGTAAACAATCTGAGCAAGTATACGCCCCCAATTTATTGAGTTAACTGCTCCAATTTTTTTTGCATTTTTAAATTCAAGGTCATTTGAAACAGCCTTTACAATATCTTGACAGTCATCAAACACACCTTCTATTGCAATATTAAAAATATTTTTGTCTTGCAGGCTATACATCTGTGCTGCCTGAAAAGGGCTCATAGTGCCATGAGGTGATAGCATAAAGACCTTAATACCTTTTTTACCCTTCATTGCATATTCCGCCGCTGGGCCTGTATCACCCGATGTTGCACCTAAAATATTTAGGGTTTTACCTTGCTTATCCAAAACATATTCAAAAATATGTCCTAAAAATTGCATTGCAATATCTTTAAAGGCTAATGTAGGTCCATTTGAAAGTGAAAGTAAAAATAAATTATTTTTTAATTCTAATGTAGGGGTAATATCTTCTGCTGTTTGCTCTTGTCTAGCAAAAGAGAATATCTCCGCACTGTAAGTTTTATTTACAATCTCTCTTAAGTCATTAGTTGGAATATCATCTATAAATTTTTCAAAAATATTAAAAGCCAAATCCTGATAAGTCATATCTCGCATATCGTTCAGCTCATCATTTGAAAACTTAGGATAGTGTTCAGGGAGGTATAAACCACCGTCTGGAGCAAGGCCCGTAAGCAAAACTTCTGAAAAATTTAATTTAGGAGAGCCGCCCCTCGTTGATATGTACCTCATTAATACCCCTACTTTTTTAAATCTTCAGTTCTGATTTTAACAATTTTTTCAATATTTTCAGGTAAAAGCTCTATTTCATTGATGATTGCATTAATATCAGATTCTTTTGTTTTTGAAGTGATAAGAAATATATCTGGATTTTGATTATCCTCCTGCACTTCTTTGTGAACCATTGAGTTAATAGAAATTTTATGCTCAGCAAAAATCTGCGTAATTTTAGCAAGAAGGCCCGCTTTATTTTCCATCGTAAATCTCAAATAAAACTCAGAAAAAATGTCTTCTATAGATAAAATGTTTTTTTTCTGGATCTTGTCTGGCATAAACCCTAATGTAGGAATGAGTGTTTTATTAGAAAGTTTTGATTGTCTAGCAATATCTATTATATCAGCAGCAACAGCACTAGCTGTAGGTTCCGACCCAGCACCGGCACCATAGTATAGAGTTGGGCCTACCATATTGCCCTGCACAAGAACTGCGTTCATAGCTCCGTCGACATTAGCAACTAATCGTTTTTCAGGGACTAATGTTGGATGAACCCTTATTTCAACACCCGATTTATCTGATTTCGCAATACCAAGTAACTTGATGCGGTAACCAAGCTCTTCGGCATATCTAATATCTTTTTGATTTAGGTTGCTAATACCTTCTATGTGGACTGCTTCAAAATCTATAGGTACCCCAAATGCAATTGAAGCTAAAATTGTAATTTTGTGTGCTGCATCTATTCCTTCAATATCAAATGTTGGATCAGCCTCTGCAAAACCAAGATCTTGAGCCTGCTTCAAAGCTGTTTCAAAGGGCAAATTATTATCTTTCATTTCAGTTAAGATATAGTTAGTGGTGCCATTCAAAATACCCGCAACCCAATTAATTTTATTTGCTGCCAAACCTTCTCTTAAGCTCTTGATAATCGGAATGCCTCCTGCTACTGCAGCCTCATACGCAAGAATTACATTATTTTGATTTGCAATCTTAATAAGTTCTTCACCGTGCATGGCAATAAGGGCTTTGTTAGCTGTAACGACATGTTTCCCCGATTCTAAAGCTTTGCGAACAATATCAAGAGCAATGCCTGTGCCTCCAATTAACTCAACAATTATATCGATGCTGCTATTTTCTAGAAGTGCAAAAGCATCCTCTTCAATAATTATTTCTTTGTCAACTGTATCCTTTGCAAGCTTAAGGTTTTTATCAGCAACATGCGTAATCTTTATTTCAATGCCTATCTTATTAAATATTTCATCAGCATTTTCTTTTAGAACACGATAAGTTCCGCCCCCAACAGTTCCAATACCTATCAAACCTATATTCATCTATTTTTTATACCTTTTTTTATAATCTATTAAGTAATCTGCAAACCTTTTAATTGCCGTTTTCAAATCATCCTCGTTAGGTAAAAAAACCATACGAAAATGATTATTATCATGCCAGTTAAACCCTGACCCCTGAACCATTAAAACTTTCTTTTTTTTCAATACATCCAAAACGAAATCTTGATCATCCTCGATAGGGTATAACTTTGGATCTAATTTAAAAAATAAATACAAAGCTGCTGATGGCTTCATACAGTGGACACCAGGTATTTCCATCATCAATTTGTATGCCAAATCTCTTTGTTTACACAATCTTCCAGCTGGAGCAACTAAGTCATTAATACTTTGGTAGCCACCAAGTGCTGTTTGAATAGCAAGTTGCCCAGGAACATTGGCACAAAGCCTCATTGAAGCAAGAATATTTAAGCCTTCAAGGTAATCTTTAGCCCTTCGTTTATCACCTGACACTATGAGCCAGCCTGCCCTATAACCGCAAGCTCTATAATTTTTAGATAGCCCATTTAAAGTAACAAACAAAACATCGTCCGCTAGTGAAGCAATTGAATTATGTTTCTTATTGTCATATAAAACTTTATCGTAAATTTCATCTGCAAATATTATTAAATTATTTTTTCTAGCTATCTCAATAATTTCCTTAAGGCACTCATCAGAATAAAGCGCACCCGTTGGATTATTTGGATTAATAACCAATATTGCTTTTGTTTTTTTTGTAATCTTGGCTTTTATATCATCTAAATCTGGAAACCAATCTTCATCCTCATCACAGCGATAATGAACCGGATTTCCACCCGCCAAAGTAACAGAAGCCGTCCACAAGGGATAATCTGGTTTGGGGATCAATACTTCATCTTCATTATTAATCAGCCCTTGCATTGCCATGACAATAAGCTCAGAAACACCATTTCCTAAAACGATATCATCCACCTCAACATCAGAAATATTTTTTTGTTGGGTGTAATGCATAATTGCTTTTCTAGGCTCAAAAAGTCCAAAGCTTTCTGTGTACCCAGATGATTTATTGATATTCCTAACCACATCCTGTGTAATTTCATCAGGTGCTTCAAAACCAAACGCAGCTGGATTCCCAATATTAAGCTTAATAATCCGATGGCCCTCTTCTTCCATTCTTTTGGCATGTTCCAGGACAGGTCCACGTATGTCATAACAAACATTATCTAGTTTTTTTGATTTTCGTATTTGGGACAAAATTTTATCTCATTTATTGTTTGGTAAATTAGGTGATATATTACCTTTCAATTAGAATTAATCCAATAAGTACCTGTTGATTAATGATTTAATTCAGATCTATGAAATTTCATGAAATAAATTCAGATAGTTTAAATATCATAAATGCCTATGATCACAACTCAGTAACAATAAAAAAAAATACTTTTCACAAAGGCGTTATCATATTTCCAGAGAAGATAATCTCTAAACCCTTACTTACAAGCTATAAAGATTTAAAAATTGATAATTTAAAAGAGGTTTTTGAATATAAACCCGAGTTAATTCTCATAGGATCCAATTTTAGTAATAAAATCATTGATAAACATGCACAAATTTTATTTATTGATAAAAAAATCGCATATGAAAGTATGAATTTTGATTCGGCATGCAGAACATTTAATATTTTATTATCAGAACAAAGAAAGGCTGTTTTGATTCTTATGTAAGTTTTTTAAAGCTTTGCTTTTGAAAAAACAAGAGATGCGTTAACACCACCAAAACCAAAACTATTAGACATTGATGTAATTACCTCTTGTTCTTTTTTTTCAGTCAAAATTGGAAGTCCTTCACCTGCCGGATCTTTTTCATCAATATTGACCGAAGCACCTAAGAATCCCTCATTCATCATAATTAAGCTGTAAACAGCTTCATTTGAACCCGCTGCCCCAAGTGCATGACCAGTAAGCGATTTTGTTGATGCAATTGCTGGTATTTTTCCAAATTCTTTAGATCCAAAAACTGTTCTTATGGCCTCTAACTCTTTTGAATCACCCACAGGCGTACTTGTACCATGTGTATTCATATAATCGACATTTAAGGTGTTTTTTTCTTCAAGAGCTGCTCTCATGCACCTTATAGCACCTTCTCCACTTGGGGCAACCATATCAAATCCATCTGAAGTCGCGCCATAACCGACAACTTCAGCGTAAATATTCGCGCCTCTTTTTTTCGCGTGTTCATATTCCTCAAGCACCAGAATACTTCCTCCACCCGAAATCACAAACCCATCTCGGTTTACATCAAAAGCTCTGGATGCCTTGTCTGGTTGATCATTATACTTAGATGACATCGCTCCCATTGCATCAAACAAGTAACTCATAGTCCAATGTTCTTCTTCAGCACCCCCCGCAAAAATAATATCTTGTTTTCCCATCTGAATCTGCTCATATGCGTTTCCAATGCAATGCGCGCTTGTAGAGCAGGCTGAAGTAATTGCATAATTGATGCCCTTAATTTTTGCCCCAGTAGCCAAGCATGCACTCACACCGTTTGACATGGTTTTTGTTACCATGTAAGGACCTACCCTTCTAATTCCTTTTTCCTTTAAAACTTCAGTACCATTGAGCATACTCTCAGTCGAGGTTCCACCAGCACCCACAATTATTCCCGTTCTATTATTGGACACTAAGTTATCAGTGAGTTTTGCATCTTCAATAGCCTCTTGCATCGCAATCCATGCATAGGCATGTCCATTAGCCATAAATCTATATAATTTTCTATCAATTAATTCTGCAGGCTCAATATCCAGTGAGCCGGCTACATTTGATCTAAGGCCTTTTTCTGCATAAACTGGTTGGAATGTAATTCCAGATTTTGCATGGTATAAACTATCTTTTACCTCTGCGTAATTATTTCCTATACTTGAAACAATTCCTATTCCTGTAATAACAACTCTTTTCAATTTAGCCTTACCTCATTAAAAAATATCTGTTTTAACAAAAAGTCCAACCTTTAAATCATTAGCTTGGTAAATTAACCGACCATCTACTTTCATAGATGCATCAGCAATTCCCATTACTAATTTTCTCATTATCACCCTCTTTAAATCAATAATATAGGTAATTTTTTTTGAAGAAGGAAGCACTTGTCCAGAAAATTTTACTTCTCCTGCCCCTAAAGCTCTGCCCTTCCCTAAACCACCCTTCCATCCAAGATAAAACCCTAATAACTGCCACATGGCATCTAGGCCTAAACAACCTGGCATTACAGGGTCACCCTCAAAATGACATTTAAAAAACCATAAATCATCCGTTAAATCTAATTCGGCAATAATTTCTCCATGATTATACTTGCCACCTTTATCCTTAATCGAAACTATTCTATCGAACATTAACATCGGGGGAAGTGGAAGTTGTGCATTGCCTTTACCGAACATTTCTCCCCTACCACAGCTAATTAAATCTTCTTTTGTGTAGCTCTCTTTATGCATAAGTCAGTTCTTTAAAAAATTGTTTATAAGAATTTAATTAATTCGATCCTTTGCTACAAACTGTAATCAGTTGGAATTTCTATGATAAAGTTAACTCAAAGTAAAACATTAATAAATTATCCTAGGAATATATCATAATGAGCGACCAAAATCTGACCGATTGGAGAAAACTTGCACTTAAGCTTGAGGCTGAAATAAATAAAGTCATTCTTGGACAAGAGCTGCCAATTAGGCTTGTTACAAATGCGATTTTTTCACGAGGTCATGTTTTACTCGAAGGTGATGTTGGTGTTGGAAAGACAACATTATTAAAAGCTTTTGCTAGAGCAATCGGAGGAGGTTATGAAAGGATTGAGGGGACTATAGATTTAATGCCAAATGATCTTATCTATCATACCTACCTGGGTGAAGATGGAAAACCACACGTAGACGAGGGACCTATCCTAAAATCAGGTGAAGATCTTTCAATTTTCTTTTTTAATGAAATAAATCGAGCTCGTCCGCAAGTCCACTCATTATTATTAAGAATCATGGCTGAAAAAACTTTATCAGCCTTCAATCAAGAATTTACATTTCCTCACCTAACAGTTTTTGCGGATAGAAACCAAGTAGAAAAAGAAGAAACATTTGATATTCCCTCTGCTGCTAGAGACAGGTTCATGATGGAGATACCCATCATAATTCCACAAGTCGATAAATTAATGAACCAGCTAATTTTTGACACGAAATTTCATGATGCTGATAAATTAATATCTGAAGTTACGCCAAAAATGCTTAAATTTGATCAATTAAATAAGCTGTCTAGTGAAATTCAAAATACAATTAAATCAACTTCTGCGCTTGAAAAATATTCATTAAATTTATGGAAAGCCACTAAAAACCCAGAAAAATATAATATAAAGATTAGCGGCATAGATACAGAAAGATTAATTGTTTCAGGAGCAAGTCCTCGAGGAATTAGTATGATGATGAAATGTGCGCGAGTAAGTGCATGGTTAAATAATAGAACCTCTATTCTCCCTGAAGATATTCATGCTATCTTCCATGAAACAATTGCGCATAGATTGGTTTTTAATCCTGTCTATGAGCTTAAAAGAACTGAAATATCACGTGAACTATCAAATGAAATCTTAAATAAGGTCAGTGTGACTTAATGCATAATCCACTCGATTCATTTAGCTATCACATTAATTGGAAATCTAGAGGACATCATCCTGGCCAACATAAGAGTGGCCAGAGAGGGATGGGGATGGAGTTTGCAGGTCACTCAAACTTACTAGATTACCCAGATCCCAGAAGAATTGATATAAGACAAACCATTAGGGATCCCCTTGAGCAAGTTCATGTAAGGATATTTAACCAGAGAAGCGCAACACCAGTCATTATTATGACTGACTTGTCATCAAGTATGGGCTATGGCCTTAAAAAAACTAAATTTGAAGTCTCATCTGAAATTGCAGAAATAATTACAAACTCTGTTACCGCAAAAAGTGATGCATTAGGGTTTATTGGCTTTAATGACAAAATTAACTCAGAATGGTTAGCCCCTCTTTCGTATAAGCCTTATCGAACAAAATTATTGGTAGAGAAATTAAAAAAATATAAATCCAAAAATTCATCTCATGCAGGCTTGATGAAGATTTCCGATATGCTGGCTAAAGATCGTACATTAATATTTTTAATTTCTGACTTTCATATGCCAATAGGAGATATAGAAGAAGCTTTAACAAGCTTAGTAAAACACCAAGTTGTTCCAATTGTCCTATGGAATAAAAGTGAATTTGATAACTTACCTAAATTTGGTCTACTAAACATTGAAGATGCTGAAACAGGAAAAGAGTCAACTTTATTTCTAAGAGAAAAAATTACAAAAAAAATTAAAGCTGATTTTAAGGCTAGAAAAAAACTTCTTAAAGACACTTTTCTTAAATATAACTTTCCACCTTTTTTTGTTGAGGATGATTTTAAATCTCTTGAAATGACAAATTATTTTAATGAATACTTTTATGCGTAAAATTCATTTACTTTTTTGCTTGTTAATATTTTCTTCAGTAACTCTTTTTGCTTACGAGGACCCAAGAAAATTTCCTGATATCGATCCAAAATACATAGAGATTGATATTTTAGATCCCAATCAAAAAGTTGGCTACACAGTTGGGGATTATATAGTTAGGGAAATTAATTTAACTGTTAAAAAG
The DNA here is from genome assembly GCA_018607785.1 of Methylobacillus sp. GTDB lineage: Bacteria > Pseudomonadota > Gammaproteobacteria > Burkholderiales > Methylophilaceae > BACL14. The sequence goes on along the minus strand of JABBAU010000001.1, from coordinate 19,755 downwards.
CCCTTTAAGCTTATAGAGGAGTCATTACCGATAGTAGGTTATGAAAAGAGATATCGAGGTCAACTGTTGGGGATATCGCTTAAGGAAATTGACGTATCAAAAGAGTCTAGAGATGAATTTTCAAGCTATCTCATCAAGCTTAAATATCAAATCTTTACGAATAATGTCGTTGCAAAACCCGCCTCAATTACAGCTGATTATTATAGATTCATTAATCCTAACGAACCAAAAAAAATACAAAAATTTAGAGTACCTGAATTTACCTTTGCCATATCACCTATTGCGATATTTGGGGATGTAAAAATTGAAAATGATATGAGCCCTTACAGAGGCCCTTTTTTCTTAGATAAAATACAGGGTGAAAACAAAATTAAATACTCCTTAGTCGCCTTATTACTAATCTCTTTAATTTTTGTTTATATTTACGGTAGATACACTTGGCTTCCGACTAGAACTTTTAGTATGATTTATCGAAAATTCAAAAAACAAAAACCTTCTGCGGCCAATACAAAAAAAATTATTACTGCCCTTCATGCAGGTTTTGATAATCTTATAGATCAAAGTCTTTTTGAAGATAATATTCCGCTATTAATTAAAAAAAACAACAGTTTTAAACATATAGAAAAAGAGCTTCATACTTTCTTTAAAATTTCTCGGGCATTATTTTTTCAAAAACATATTAAACTTGATCAAGATGAACTTAATAAGTGGCTTATAAATTTTGCACTTCATTGCAGGATGTGTGAAAGAAGACTTATTGTGAATCCTAAAGAAATAAAAGGTATCTCGTTTTAATGAATTTTGTATACCCACTTGTTTTAATTCTTCTACCTCTATCACTCATCCCTTTTTTCATTAATCAAACTAGCAAAAATATATATTCGTGGAGTGAAATGCTTCATATCGACATAGTCTCTCGAATTGTTTCTTTATTTTTTAAAATTGTAAGCACAATAATTATTTTTTTAATAATCCTTACTTTAAGTGAGCCTTACGCAGATCAAAAAATTATTCTTAAGAAAGGAAAGGGTGCTCAAATTGGGCTTGTTCTTGACAGAAGCGCCTCGATGGATGACCCTTTTGCAGGTGGTGACAATAATGAATCTGTTGGAGAGACAAAGTCGGCTGCAGCAAGTAGGCTCATTGTAGATTTTTTTGATTCAAGAACAGATGACATGGTTGGTGTCATTACCTTTAGTAATTCAGCGATGTTTATCTTGCCTCTTACGCATAGTAAGGAAGCAATTAAGGCTGCCGTAAATGCAACCGCAGGAAATGCTTTATTTCAAACAAATATTGGTGCTGGCTTAACAAGTAGTGCAGAGCTTTTTACATCCATTGAAAACTCTGGTTCAAGGGCGGTTATTTTGCTCTCTGATGGAGCAGGAAGAATTGATGCAAAAACACAGCAAAAAATAAAAGAATGGTTTGATAAATATCAAATAGGGCTCTATTGGATTGTCCTTAGGCAGCCAGGTGGGATAAGTATTTTTGAGGAAGATGTTCCTTTACACCAAGATTATCAATTGCCTCCCCAGGTTGAGCTTTATGAATTTTTTAAAACTTTCAAGTCACCATTTCAAGCCTATGAAGCTGAAGATCCAAAGTCGTTAGAACAAGCAATTAAGGATATTAATTTAAAAGAACGTAAACCAATTATCTATGAAGAGAAGGTACCAGGAGAGAAGTATGCTCCAATGCTTTTATTAACATCTTTAATATTAAGCTTAATGCTTCTATTCTTAAAATTTATTGAGGTAAAATCATTAAAATGAAAATTATTAAACTACTTAATGTTAAAAATATAACAGTATTTTTGTTTATTGCGGCAGGATATTTTATTTATCTTTTATCTTTTTCTTTATTTGAAATTTATCAAATTGATAAATTTAATGCGGCCCTCAAAAAAGGTGATGCACCTCAGCAGTTTGAGCAAGGTTATGAAGCTCGCTTCTCCACTGCCTTCCAAATTGCAAAGAAAGGTCATTTTAAAGAGGCAACAATTCTTTTTAATAATTTATCTAAGGAAGGGACGGATGATCAAAAATCTGCTGTGTATTATAACATTGGCAATATTTACTTTAAACGCGCCCTCCTTGTTAATGGAACAAGCAATAGCTCAACGGTAAGGGATGAAGCTGAATACCTAATGCGTCAAGCAAAAAAAGCATACGAGCAATCACTAGCCTTTAATAATAATCACTGGGATGTGAAACATAATTTAGATCGAGTACTAACAATGCTTCCCAGTGAGCCTACGCCAGGAATTGGAGATTCAGATTCCCCAGGTTTGATTATGGGTAATATACCGGTAGGATTGCCATAATTCTTTATGAGGTATATTTTTAAAAAAATTATTAGTGATAAAAATATCGGTTATTTATTTTTATCTATTATTTTTCTCATTGTAGGACTGATCAACCCTAAGGTTACGATAGAAAGAGATATTCATAATTACATTTTCGTTGTCGATATCTCACAAAGTATGCTCACAAAGGATATGACTATCGATGGCGAAAAAATTTCTCGACTAGATTTTTCAAAGAAATTATTACAAGGCATAATGGATCAACTTCCATGTAAAACAAATGTTAGTGTTGCTATGTTCGCAGGTGTAAGTGTTGCAGCCACTTATACACCAATAAATGTCTGCGATAACTTTAGTGCGATTAGCTCAACTATTCAATACTTGGATTGGAGATCGGTATGGTCGGGAAACAGTCGAATCAGGGAGGGCTTTAGTAGCTTAGCAAGATTAATTAGAAGTTTTCCTCAATCGGCTCGAGTCGTTTTTTTGACAGATGGAGAGGAGGCACCAAAACTTCATGCATTTAACACACGAGATTTAAGTCAATTTCAAGGAGAATCTGATTGGTTGATAGTGGGTATTGGTTCTGAAGAAGGATCAGCTATTCCGAAATATGATAGTGAAAATCAACTGATAGGATTTTGGTCAAATGAGAGTTTTGCTTTGCAACCCGGAATTGCTCAAATCTCAGAATCAAATATTGGATCTAGAAGTGACATCATTGCATTCAGTGAAAGTGATAGATATATCTCAAAATTAAATGAAAAGTATTTGGTAGAAATCACATCAATGATTAAAGGTAAGTATGTGCGAGGTGATAGTGTAAACACAGTTATCTCTGAAATGAACAATATTCCTCCCTCTTGGAGAGATGATTCGGAGTTGCCTCTGAGAAACTTATTTGTCACACTAAGTTTAATTTTCTTTCTTTTAAGGTTTAATAAATTTATCACATCAATTTCATTTTTAAAAAGAAATAAAAAAATAATTGGATAGTCTTCAAAAAGAACTAGATGTTATTCAGATTTCAGGTAATGATGCTGAAACATTTATACAAGGTCAAATAACAAATGATATAAAGATCTTGTCTGATGAAAAAAAATCTATTTATACTGGCTATTGCTCCCCAAAGGGAAGATTACTGGCTATTTTTTTTATAATAAAAATCAAAAAAAATTATTACCTTTTTTGCCCCCCATGCATAAGCAAATCCATCAGCAAGAGACTTATGATGTACGTACTTAGATCTGATGTTGAAATAACGTGCTCACCTGAAAATATTGATTATTATTTAGTGAATAAAGACAATATAGAAACACTTTCTGATGACCTTATATCGCTACCCAAAAAAATTATGCAAACAACGCTCAATCAAAATGAGTCATTGGCTATTACAATGCTTGGAGGTTTTGAAAATTATTTTTTTATTGTCGGCGAAAAAGAAACTTTACATATTTATAAAAATAAAATTAAGACAAACCTTTTTAGTTGGAACCAGATTCATATTGAAAATATTATTCCTAATATTTTCAAGGAAACACAAGATATGTTTATTCCACAATCTTTAAATCTTGACCTAATAAACGCTATAAATTTTAAAAAAGGTTGTTATACAGGCCAAGAAGTTGTCGCAAGGACGCACTACCTAGGAAAACCAAAAAGAAGGCTATATCAAGGCTGTATTGAATTAGAAGAGATACCAAAAATAGGATCGGATATTTTAGTGGATAATGAAAAAGTAGGAAGTCTTATAAATTTTTACAAGCAAAAAAATAATGTTTTTAAGATTTTAGTTGAATTAAGAATCGAAAAGGTTGATGCCCGTCCAAATTTGAATGGATATGAAATACACTCACTCATAATGCAACATTAACTACTTATTTAATACCTGAAAAAAATACTCGTCATCTTTGACCATCCCTAACTCATGCCTAGCTCTCTCCTCAATTGCATCAGTTCCATTTGTTAAATCTGACACCTCCGCCTTTAAAGCGAAATTTTCTTTTGATAGTACTGAGTTAATCTTTGCTTGATTATTAAATTCTTGTTTTAATTTAAAAACATCATACCAACTCCCCTTTCCAAACCAGAGTGGATATTGAATCAAGACTAATAAAGATAAAAGAATGATTGATAAGATTTTCAATTTATATCCTTATGCCTGAGAAAGCTTTCAACCCTGCATAGCTGACTTGGGATCCCATCATTTCTTCGATTCTTAATAATTGATTATATTTGGCAGTTCTCTCTGATCTTGACATCGAGCCAGTTTTAATTTGCATTGCATTTTTTCCAACAGCAATATCCGCAATTATTGTATCTTCAGTTTCTCCTGAACGATGAGAAATCACTGAGCTATAATTTGCTTTCTTAGCAATAGTGATAGCCTCAAAGGTCTCTGTCAGCGTTCCTATTTGATTAACTTTTATTAAAATAGAGTTTGCAATATTTCTTTGGATACCTTGCTTAAGTATCTTAGGGTTTGTAACAAATAGATCATCCCCTACTAGTTGAATATCACTTCCTAAGCTTTTGGTTAAAGTTTCCCAGCCTTCCCAATCATTCTCATCCATACCATCTTCAATACTGATGATTGGATATTTATCACAAAGAGAAGAGAGATAATCTGTCATTTGTCTTGAGTCGAGAGAAATGTTTTCAGAATCAAGTATATATTTTCCATTCTTAAAATATTCAGAGCTAGCACAGTCAAGGCCTAAAAATACATCTTTTCCAGGTTCATAGTCGGCTTTTTCAATTGATTCCATGATAAGTTTTAGCGCGGACTCATTTGATTCTAAATTCGGAGCAAATCCACCCTCATCGCCAACAGTTGTAGATAATTTTTTTTCACTCAATGTTTTTTGAAGCACTTGAAAAACTTCACTCCCACATCTTATTGCTTCCCCGATAGTAGGTCTTCCGGCTGGAATTATCATAAATTCTTGAATATCTAAGTTATTATCTGCATGAGCCCCTCCGTTGATAATATTCATCATGGGGGTAGGCATAGATATCTCCTCACCTAGACTTAAATACTCGAATAATTCAACTTTTTTAAATTTTGCTGCCGCTCTTGCCGTCGCCATAGAAATTGCTAATATTGCATTTGCCCCAAGGTTTTTTTTATTCTCCGTTCCGTCAATTTCAATCATGAATCTGTCTATTCTTTCCTGATCAAGGGCATCCATACCAATAATTTGTGAAGATAATTCTTCATTTATATTAGCTATAGCTTTTTTTACACCTTTACCTAAAAAGTTATCTTGATCATTATCACGAAGTTCAATAGCCTCCTTACTTCCTGTGGAGGCGCCAGATGGCACAGATGCTCTCCCCATAACATCCCCATCTAAAAAAACATCAGCTTCGACAGTGGGGTTGCCTCTTGAGTCTATTATCATTCTTGAATGAATTTTTTTAATTTTAGACATTTACTTAGAGTACATTCCTAGTTTTAACTAAAGCGTCAATATCCTTTAAAGTATTTAATAGGCCGCTCATATTTTCTAGTGGCACTGCATTAGGGCCGTCCGATAAGGCTTCTTTCGGATTTGGATGTGTTTCCATAAAGATACCCGAAATACCAGATGCAACTGCAGCTCTTGCCAATAAAGGAACAAACTCACTCTGACCTCCACTTCTATCACCTTTTCCGCCTGGTTGTTGAACTGAGTGTGTTGCGTCGAAGACTACAGGACATTCAGTTTCACGCATAATTGATAAGCTTCTCATATCCGATACTAATGTGTTGTAACCAAAAGAAGCGCCTCTTTCACAAACCATAATATTGTCTTTATTTCCATTAGCTTCTTTAGCTTTTTTTACTACTTGGGCCATATCATGTGGAGCTAGAAATTGTCCTTTTTTTATATTTACTGGTTTTCCGGATTTTGCAACAGCAGTAATAAAATCTGTTTGTCTGCACAAAAAGGCAGGGGTTTGAAGTACATCGACAATTTCTGAAACAGGTTTTACTTGTTCAATTGTATGTATATCAGTTAAGACTGGAACTTCAAATTGATCTTTCACTTTTTCAAGAATTCTAAGCCCCTCTTCCATCCCAAAACCCCGAAATGTACTATTTGAGCTTCTATTTGCTTTGTCAAATGAGGATTTAAATATGAAGGGAATATCAAGTTTTATACATATATTTTTAAGCTCATCCGCAACGCTCAATGTCATATCTTCTGACTCAATCACACAGGGGCCAGCAATTAAAAACAAGGGTTGATCAATACCTACATTAAAGTTTGAGAGTTTCACTTATTTTCCTTTTTAAATTGAAGGGCTGCTTTTAAAAATGACAAAAACAAAGGATGGGCATCTTTGGGGTTTGAAGTGAATTCTGGATGAAATTGACAGCCTAAAAACCAGGGGTGACTTTCTTTTGGTAGCTCAATAATTTCACATAATTTTTCTCTCGAGGTTCTTGAGGAAATTGTTAAACCCGAATCAATAAGAGCTTTTACGTAATTATTATTTACCTCATACCTATGTCGGTGTCTTTCATTTACAAAATCACCGTAGATATAATTGGCCAGTGTATTTTTTTTAACTTTCGATTTTTGAGCCCCAAGCCTCATTGTTCCGCCGAGATCAGATGCTTCATTTCTTTTTTGAATTTTTCCATCCATATTTTTCCATTCACTTATCAATGCAACGACTGGATGTGGTGTCCTAGAATTAAATTCTGTACTATTTGCTTTTTTTAAACCTACAACATTTCTAGCATATTCAGTAATTGCCAATTGCATCCCAAGACAGATACCTAAAAATGGTACCTTACTTTCTCTAGCAAATTGAATAGCCTTGATTTTCCCTTCTGTTCCTCTTTTACCGAAACCACCCGGTATTAATATTGCGTCCATCTTTTTTAAAGAAGCCACTCCCTTCTTTTGAATATCCTCAGAATCAAAAAAATGAATATTAATTTTAGCGTTGTTGTGAATACCGGCATGAATTAGAGCCTCAGTAAGTGATTTGTAAGATTCTGTTAAGTCTATATATTTACCAACGAAGGCTAAATTAATAATTTGAGTTGATTGATCAAGTAATTTAGTTATTTTCTCCCATTGTTTTAAATTTGCTCTTTTAGGCTTTATATTTAGTTTTTCACAAACAATTTGATCAATCAGTTGTTTATGAAGCATTACAGGGATTCGATAAATAGAGTCTGAATCAACAACCGATATGACAGCCTTTTTTGGTACATTTGTAAAAAGTGCTATCTTATCTTTTTCTTCCCGAGGTAATTTCTTTTCTGATCTACATAAAAGAATATCAGGCTGAATTCCAATCTCTCTTAATTCTTTAACAGAATGCTGGGTAGGTTTTGTTTTAAGTTCACCTGCAGCAGAAAGCCAAGGCAGTAATGTCAAATGGATATAACAAGTATTTTGTTTTCCTTCCTCAAATCCCATTTGTCTTATAGCTTCTAAAAAAGGGAGGGATTCAATATCTCCAACTGTACCGCCAACCTCAACAATAACAATATCTGCATCATTTGCTCCATCACGTATGTTAGATTTTATTTGATCAGTGATATGAGGGATTACTTGAACAGTCTTACCCAGGTATTCTCCGCGTCGCTCTTTTTTAATAACGGCATCATAGACCTGCCCAGTTGTAAAATTATTTTTTTTGGTCATCTTTGAGGATACAAATCTCTCATAATGCCCAAGATCAAGATCAGTTTCTGCCCCATCTTCCGTTACAAAAACCTCTCCATGTTGAAAAGGGCTCATTGTCCCTGGATCAACATTAATATATGGGTCTAATTTGATTATTGTGACTTTTAAATTTCGAGATTCTAAAATTGCGCCAAGACTTGCCGCAGATATACCCTTTCCAAGAGATGAAACGACGCCGCCTGTGATAAATACATATTTCGTCATTTAATTAAATTTGCAAAAGGGTTGCTGACGGGTAATCATTTTACTTTAAAGAGCTTAACCTAACAATGAAATCTTTAATCTTTTAACTGGCGACCATATGAATTAAACCGACTCAAAACTTCATCCATCTCTTTTTTACTGAGTAATTTCGGTTTGCCAATTTTTTTTGCCTCTACAAATAACCTAGCTAAATGTTCAACTTCTTCTGCAATATTGTATGCCTCATTTAAATCCCTACCCATTGTCACAAGGCCATGATTTGATAATAAGCATGCTTTTCTATTATGAATTGCCTGTAAGATATTTATTGATAATTCCTTTGTTCCAAACATTGCGTATGGAGCACAACGGATTGAATCACCTCCAGCAATAGCAATCATATAGTGGAATGCTGGAATATCTTGCCCTAAAACACTTAAAGTACTTGCGAAGACTGAATGGGTATGGACGACTGCGTTCATTTCTGGATATTTCTCTAAAATTGCCTGATGAAATTGCCATTCGCTTGATGGTTGAAATTTGCTTTCTGATTGAGAAGTGCTATCTAAAAAATTCATTCTTACCATCATGTCTGCGGTTAAATTTGAGCTATCAACGCCTGTTGGGGTAATTAAAAAACCATCCCGATCTCGACAACTACAATTACCCGTTGCCCCATGATTTAATCCAGCTCGCAAAAGCCTATTTGTGATTTCAAGAAGATCCTCTCGCAGGTTTATCATAAATTTATAATTTCTTTAATTTCATTTGTGTCAAAAACACCTTTTTCACATATAAACTTAGATACATACTCTTTTGGAGTGATGTCGAAAGCTGGGTTATATGCTGGTGAATTACCTATATTTATTTCAATTATATTCCCCATTTTATCTATACCTTTCATTGTCATTACCTCTTTTGCATCTCGGCACTCAATTTCAAAATTACGACTCTCTCCAATGAAATTCTTATCTATAGTACTCAAAGGAGCAGCTACATAAAAGGGGATATTATTTTCCTTAGCCACCACGGCTTTTAAATAAGTACCTATCTTGTTACAAACTTGCCCATCCATGGCAATTCTGTCAGCACCCACTATTACAAAATCTACTAAGCCCTCCTTCATTAATAAGCCCCCTGCATTATCTGTTACAACTGTATGTTTTATTTTATATTGTTCTAATTCCCAAGCAGTAAGGCTCATCCCCTGATTTCTTGGTCGTGTTTCACCAACCCAAACATGAACATCAAAGCCTTCATTAAATAATTTAAAAATTGGGCTTAAGGCAGTTCCATGATCCACCGTTGCAAGCCAACCCGCATTACAATGCGTTAAAATATTAATTGGTTTTTTATTATGTACCTTTATTAAATTATATCCATGAAGCCCAATTGAGATGTTCTTTTCAATGTCCTCATTTGCCAATGTATCTGCAAGATCCCAACCCAGCTCTTTTCTTTGTTCAGGGGCTATACTTATTAACCTGTCAAATATTTGATTAACAGCCCAGGATAAGTTTACGGCCGTAGGTCTGGCGTTTATCAAACTCTCCTTACATTCTTTAAGAAATTTGTTTGAGGTATCAAAATTCATTGAAAGTGCAAAACCATAGGCAGCTGTAACACCAATTAATGGGGCACCTCTAACTTGCATAAATTTTATTGCCCTTACAACCTCTTGCAAAGTCCTCAGATGAATTATTTTAAATTCAAAGGGAAGTGTGGTCTGATCAATTATTTTTACATAAGAGCGATCTTCAGAGGCCTCTATGGATCTATAATTATTTGAGCCTACCAACATATTAATTTCTCCTTAATATACACATCTAAACAGTCCACAAAATCTGTGGATAAGATTGTGCATTAATTAGTATTAAAAATGCAACCTCTGAATTTTAAAGGATTTTTTTTAATCGCTTAAATATTGAACTAAAAAAAAACCTATATAAATCAATGGTTTATTGTATCCCATTGAGATTATTAACTTTTTTATGATAAGTTAAAGTAACTCATTAGGTCATGTGTATAACTTACTTAATTTCGGCAGTGCCTCAATAGTATTTTGTTTTAAAATGCCCCCTAATTCTCTAGCGTCTACGCCCCTCAAATGGCAAAGAACTTGTGATATTTTTTCCAGTTGAGCGGGTTCATTTGGACACTCATTCTCTACCCAAGCTGGCTTCATATCTGGAGAATCTGTCTCAAGAACAATAGACTCTAAAGGAAGGTTTTGTGCTAAAGACCTAATATGTTTTGCTCTTTCATATGAAATGACGCCACCAAATCCTAGTTTAAATCCTAATTTTATGAGTTGATCTGCTTGCTGAAAGCTTCCATTGAATGCATGAATGATGCCTCCCTTAATTTTTCTTTTTCTTATAAGTTGTGTTGCACGATCTATCATTCCTCTTGCGTGAACAATAATTGGAAGATCATGTTTTTCTGCTAAATCCAATTGAGCTTGAAATACTTCATCTTGAATATTTAATTGAGACTCTCCTGAGAATTTATCCAACCCAATTTCGCCAACCGCAATTGCATCATGCTCAATCAATAAAAATGATAGTTTTTTTAAGTCATCTTCACTAATGTTTTGAGCAAAAAAAGGATGAAACCCTAATGCAAAAAAACACATATCAAACCGATTACATATTTTAATAACTTCATCAATGTTTGATGGACATGTTGAAGGAACAACAATACCCTCAATATTACATTCTTTACTAAGCTTGATTACCTTTTGAATATCTTTTGATAAGACTGGTTGATCAAGATGGCAGTGCGTATCAATCCAAGTCATTTTTATATAGATTCAAGAGTGATTCTTATATCAGAGCCAATACTTCTAATATCTTTATAAGAAAAATTTATTCTTTGTTTCATGGTTTTTATTTGTGTTAATTTAATAAGGTTGTTCGCCTCAGAACCTAATAAAACTGGCGCTATATAGATAATTAAATCATTAAAAAAACCAGATTCTATCATTGCGCCAGACAAAGTTGGCCCCGCCTCTACCAATAAATTATTTATGCCAAATTTATTAAAATATGAAATTACGTAAGATAAATCTATTCGATTATTTTTTTGTGGCATTTGTATTAACTTTGCTTTTATATTTTTAAGCTTACTTAAATTGTTGTTTGGGTCATCTCCATAAACTATAAAAACATTTTCCTGTTGTAATATCTCAAGGTTGGATTTAATAGATAGATGACTATCTAATATAAATCTTTTTGGCTGCTTATCATGATTCCTGCCTCTAACATTTAACTTTGGGTTATCACTATTGACTGTTCCAACTCCAGATAAAATTGCACAAGAGTGAGCACGAAGTTTTTGTACATCATCTCTTGAATGTTCTGAAGTAATCCACTTACTTTCTCCAGTCTTAAGGCTCGTATTGCCGTCTAACGAGCTTGCTATTTTAATTTTGATGTATGGTTTTTTTTCTTTCATACGATGAAAAAAACCTTGATTAAGAGCAATCGCCTCATTTTCAAGGATACCTAAGTCTACCTCAACATTGTTTGATTTAAGGTATTCTATTCCCCTTCCAGACACTAGGGGATTATTGTCTTTACAGGAAATAAAAACTTTTTTAATGCCTGACTTTACAATTAATTCTGCGCAGGGTGGTGTCTTTCCATGATGATTGCAGGGCTCCAATGTAACGAATAGGTACGCATCTTTTGCTAAGCTTCCAGCTTCATTAATAGCAATCACCTCTGCGTGATCATCACCTGCCTGTGCATGGTATCCTTGCCCTATTATTTGATCATCCTTTACAAGAACTGCTCCTACACATGGATTAGGTGAGACAAAACCGAGCCCTTTTTTTGCTAGATTAAGTGCTTCACGCATATAAAAAAAATTGTTGTTTGAGTTTTTATCCAAGGTCTTTGATTGCAGCGTGAAAGTCTTCAGGGTCTGAAAAGCTCTTATACACCGATGCAAATCTAATATAAGCGACTTTATCGAGTTTTTTTAATGCTCTCATAACCTCTTCGCCAATATCCCTAGAATTAATTTCTCTCTCTCCAAAAGACATTATTTTTGCAATAATTTCTTCAATTGCCTGATCAATGTACTCTATTGGAACGGGTCTTTTGTGAAGGGCTCTAGAAAAAGAATGTAAAAGTTTTTCGCGGACAAAGTCTTCTCTTTTACCATCTTGCTTTATAACAGAAGGTAAAGAGAGCTCTATGTACTCGTAGGTCGTAAATCTCTTATCACAACTAGCACAGGTTCTTCGACGCCTTATGGATACTCCATCCCTAATTACACGTGAATCTATTACTTGCGTATCATCAGCCTTGCAGAAAGGACATTTCACTTTAAATTAATTTCCATATACAGGGAATGCTTTAGTAAGTTCGCCTACTTTAGCCTTAACTTTTATCAAATTACTTTGGTTATCAGGATCATCTAGGGCATCTGCAATAAAATTACCAACTAAAGAAGCTTCTTTTTCCATAAAACCTCTTGATGTAATGGCAGGTGAACCAATACGAATTCCTGAGGTGACGAATGGGCTCTCGGGATCATTCGGTATAGAGTTTTTATTTACTGTTATGTGAGCTTGGCCTAAAACGAGATCTGCTTTTTTTCCAGTTAGGTTTTTTGGGATTAGATCGATGAGAAAAACATGCGACTCTGTTCTCCCCGAAACAATCCTATAACCCCTGCTCTGTAAAGCCTCAACCATTGCTTGTGCATTTTTTACAACTTGTTTCTGATATTCTTTAAATTCTGGTTTGAGAGCTTCAGCAAAAGCTACTGCTTTAGCAGCAATCACATGCATTAAAGGGCCTCCTTGTAATCCTGGAAAAACGTAAGAATTAATAATTTTTTCATACTCTGGCTTTGCAAGGATGAATCCTCCTCTGGGACCTCTTAAAGACTTATGTGTGGTTGAGGTAACAAAGTCAGCATAAGGTGTTGGATTAGGATAGGCACCGCCTGCGACTAAACCTGAATAATGAGCAACATCCACCATAAAAAGAGCCCCTACTTTTTTTGCGATATGACTCATTCTCTCCCAATCAAATTTAAGAGAATACGCTGAAGCTCCACCAATGATCAATTTAGGCTTTGATTTTATTGCAAGTTTTTCCATTTCATCATAATCAATCACCTCTTCCTCATTTAATCCATATGGAATTATGTTAAACAATTTTCCAGAAAGATTAGCAGGAGAGCCGTGAGTTAGATGGCCACCATGCCCAAGATTCATTCCCATTATGGTATCTCCAGGCTTTAGCATTGCAAAATACACTGCTTGATTTGCTTGACTACCAGAATGAGGCTGAACATTGGCATACTCTGCTCCGTATAGCTCTTTTAATCTATCTATAGCTAGCCTCTCTACCTCATCGATATACTCACAGCCGCCATAAAATCTTTTTCCTATATAACCCTCAGCATATTTATTTGTAAGTTGAGAGCCTTGAGCTTCCATAACAGCAGGTAATGTATAATTTTCTGAAGCAATTAATTCAATATGCTCTTCTTGCCTTTTGTTTTCATTAATTACTTGCTGCCAAATTTCTGGATCTAAATTTGCTAGGCTATCTGATCTTTTAAACATACATTGCTCTTCTTTAAATTGTTAATCTCTATTTTATCATGACACTCAACAAAATATGTCTGTAAATAGCCCCCTATAATTAAACAAATACACTCATTACATAAGTTATAATTTGTCTATTCATTCAATTAAAGTTAAAGGAAAATTAATGCTTTGGACAGATACGCTTGAAATAGCTGAAAAACTTTTTGACACCCTGCCCGATGTAGATCCAAAAACAATCAGATTTACAGACTTAAGACAATGGATTTTGGATTTAGATGACTTTAACGATGATCCAAATAAGTGTGGCGAAAGAATTCTAGAGGCCATTCAGCTTGCATGGATAGATGAATATGAATGAAGAGGTGATGCCTAACAAGAATATATTTAAGGCATATGATATTCGCGGTGTTGTTAATCAAGACTTAACAACACCCATCGTAAAAAAAATTGGCCAAGCTATTGGTTCAATGGCCTTATCACAGAAGCAAGAAAATATATGTGTTGGTTATGACGGTAGATTATCAAGTCCACAGTTAGCAAGGGAGTTAATAAATGGGATATTGTCTACCGGAATTGATGTAACTAATATTGGTCTATGCACTACCCCCATGCTTTACTTTAGCAACTATCATCTCTCTACAGGGACAGGTGTGATGATCACCGGTAGCCATAATCCTCCTGAATACAATGGCTTTAAGATAGTTATCAATGAAAAAACACTTTCTTCTGATGAAATTCAACATCTTTATAAAATAATTCTAAATTCAAGCTATCAAAATGGAAAAGGGCAAGAAAAATCTCTAAGTGTAAAAAATGATTACCTTAAAAAGATATCCAGTTCTATAAAATTAAAAAGGCCTATGAAAATTGCCATCGATTGTGGGAATGGTGCAGGAGGAGTATGTGCCCAAGAATTATTTGAAAATCTAGGGGTTGATGTTGAAGCAATATTTTGTGATGTGGATGGTAATTTTCCAAATCATCATCCTGATCCTAGTAACCCCAAAAATTTTCAGGATTTAAAGAGAATACTCAAAGAGGGAAATAGTGAATTAGGCTTAGCATTTGATGGGGATGCAGATCGATTAGGGGTAATAACTAAAGATGGAGAAATAATTTTTCCAGATAGGCAATTACTGTTATTTTCAGAGGCTGTCTTAAAAAAAAATCCGGGTTCATCAGTGATATTTGATGTTAAATCTTCTCGGCATTTATTCTCATGGATTCGTCAAAGGGGCGGAAAGCCAATCATATGGAAAACAGGTCATTCATTGATAAAACAAAAGATGAAAGAAATCAATGCTTCATTGGCTGGTGAAATGAGTGGGCATACTTTTTTTAATGATAAGTGGTATGGTTTTGACGATGGAATCTACGCAGCAGCTCGATTACTAGAAATTTTAAGTGAATTTAAAGATCCTTCAAAAATTTTAAAAGACCTTCCTAAAAGTTTCAGCACACCGGAATTAAACATAAAACTCAAGGAGGGCGAGCAGCATACTATAATTTCCAAGCTTCAAGAAACAGCAGAATTTCCTGAAGCAATAGATATCATTAAAATTGATGGATTAAGGATTGAATATACTGATGGATTTGGCTTAATGAGAGCTTCTAATACGACACCTGTTATCGTTTTAAGATTTGAAGCTGAGAGCAAGGAGAAATTAAAATCAATTCAGGATGAGTTTAAATTGAAACTAATAGAATATATTCCTCCAGAGAATATCCCCTTCTAAAATATACTCTTGATCAACATAATTTTTTTGAGCATTCCATTTCAATTTTACTACAGCCTAAATTTAGAAATAATCCATTAACTGTAGAGGGCATAACTTGCTCCCATTTGAATGGACGGCCTTTAGAAAAAACCACCTTACCTTTGGCCATAGACTTTTCATATAGTGAATAAGCTAAAATTCTCATATTTTTGGATTGACAATTAATTTCAACAAGACTTTTGATTGACTGATACTTAATCTTTTTTGTGGCTTGAATGTTTCTATAATCTGTTAGAGTCCACATTCTTAACCTTTCAGAACTGCCTCGAATATTTTCTAAATCAATAAAATATGCAATATCCATAGCTTCGTTTTGATTAAGCTTAATCCACCCAGCAAATGCTGAAGAGCAAAAGAAAAGAAGTGAGAAATAAAGAAAAATTTTCATCTAATCATTCTATAACAAATAAAAAAAGCCCGATATAAAATCGGGCTTTTAGGTAAACAAATAAATAATTACTTGTTCATTACGTACATGGTTACTTCAAAACCAAAACGCATTTCTGTAGCAGCTGGTTTAGTCCACATAATATTTCTCCTTAAAGAAAAGTTAAAAATTTAGACTTGATAAACATAACAGCCAATTAAAATTAGCAGCTATGTAAACCAATCGGTAATTTCTGCATCTTTTACAACTTCAAGTTTTATAAAAAACTATCTGTTGCAAACATACATAGTTACTTCAAAACCAAAACGCATTTCAGTCGCTTGAGGTTGTGTCCACATAGTATTTCTCCTTTTTTATGTTAATAATAATATTAAACATAAAGCAGATCATTGGAGATGCGAAAATTTCTTTTCACAAGGTCCAACTTGAGATTTACATTAAACATGTTAATGATTTCAGTAATTTTTAATATGATGATAGACATGAAGATTGTCTAGGTAAAATCATTAGATGAAATTTAAAAAATTCACCCAAAAGGTATTCTAAATTTACAAAAAAAACGCACACTCTTCTAAGTATGCGTTTTAAATTTTTATAGTTTTATATTACAACTATTCGTTCTGGTCAAAGTTCACCACTGACTCATCATCATTGGTTGGATTAAAACCGCCGTTACCACCAATCAATAAAGCATCAGTTGGGTGAAATGCTTTTGCTTCAGTATCAACAGGATCATCATCCAAACCAAAATCAACTTCTGAACCATCACCAATCTCACCTTTACCGCCTTGAGCGTTGGAATTTACATCATCTGTTGGATGAAATTCTTTCGCAGGTTGTTTTGCAGCACAACCTGCAACAAGTGCAGCAACTGCTAATAGTGCTAATAATTTCTTCATTTTATCCTCCAAGTATTTAATTAAATTAAACCTAATAAAATTTCAAATTTATTCACAATCTTTACTATAAAAACAAGTTCAAATTTAGAATTTCGTTTTTAATATACTTACTTTGACAATTTTATGACAAACTGTCAATACACAAAAAATCCAAGCTTATTTAAATAAGATTTTGATAAAGTAATTATTTATTTAAAAATGAAGTTGCAAAACTATATCCTAGGGCGCTCGATTCTTTAAAAAGTTTAATTGCCTTTGTTTTTTGTTCTGGAACAATATACCCATAATAATAAAGAAGGCCTAATGCAAATGTTGCTCTTGGATGTTTATTAAAGGTTGCTTTTTTTATCCATACGTAAGCTTTTGGTTTACTTATATGAAGATCGTTGACATAAAGCAACCACAATAAAAATTGAATATCGGAATTTCCCTCCTTTGCAATTTTTTTCATTTCTAATAATTGGTCAGCTGTGTATTGCTTAACTTTAAATTTTAATTTTGCATTTGTTGTGATGAGTGCACTCATAAATTTATCTTTCTGATAGTCAATATTTTGCTCTATCCAAAAAGTACTTTTAAGGTGGCCTTGCGCTGCGGCTATTGTTAGCCAGTTTAATGCTTCACTTTTATTACCTTTTTTAAGTAAACTCATTGCATACAGATATTGGTATTTAGGTTGTCCATCTTGAGCACCCTTAAGATGGCTCTCAGCATATGTATACTGTGATAAAAAAATAACTAATAAAATCAATAATTTAAGACTTTTAATCAAGTTTACTTCCTTTACGAATTAACAGTTGGTTTTATTAAAAATAATATGTTAACCTGATTGATGTTTTAAAGTAAATTGCCACATTTACATAGTTAAAATAATATGTATTTGGCAGTTAAGATGAACTTTAGCGGATTAACTTAATCCTATGAGTGTAAGTGATAATTTATGAAAATTTTATTAAAAATTATTGTTTCATTTTTAATCTTAGTAGGTTCTTTCAACTTAAGAGCCGATGCTAGTCCAGACCTTTGGCCATATATCCAAGAAAAAATGTTTCCAGATACTGAGATTGTTGAGGCAGATTTTATTAAAATTGATGGGCCAAAAAGGGCAGCAAGCGGAGCACAAGTTCCTGTAAATATTAAGTTAGCAAAAACTGAGGGTGTTCATATTCAAAAAATACACCTTATTATTGATGCAAATCCAACACAGCACGCAGCAACATACCACTTAACTGATGAAACTCAGAATTTAGATTTATTCACCAGAATTCGCATGGAAACTGATTCTTTTGTCCGTGTGGTTGGTCAAGATACGGATGGTAATTTATACATGAGTAAAGTTGCTATTAGGGCTTCCGGAGGCTGTAGTGGTTATATGGATGTCCATGACCCCGCTTTAACTAAAGATCTTGGTAAAGTATTAGTCAAAACTAAAAATGACTTCATTACAACCCGAATAAAGCACCCTAATTTTACTGGATTACAAAAAGACCAAGATTCTGGTGGGTATATACCTGAATGGATTGTAAAACAAATACGTTATGATTTTAATGGTAAAAGAATCCTTGCTGTTGAAAACGACATTAGTATTAGCCAGGATCCATATCTAAAATTTAGATTCGTTACAAATAATGAAGGAACTCTAACAGTTTCGGCAACCGACACAAAAAGTACAATCTTTCTTAAAAGTAAAAAGATTTAATTCTTTCTCTTCCTCCTTTGCACTAATGACCTTATCCCCGCTACTAGGTAAGGGATCAATCCGATAAAAATAAAAGCAAAAAATATTTGAGCAACTTTAATAATATACATTTCATAACTCTTAATAATGGTATTTAACTCAATGAGTTTGAGCTGGTTTGCATTCAAATTTGATGGGTCTGCATTAACAAGTTGATCTAAATTACATTCGCTAGATAATTCAACACACATTTGCATTTCAGAATTAAAACGGTCTGTTGCAATCTGATTTAAAAAGTATTCATTCACAAAGAGAAATATGGCTAAGAAAAAACCAATTATGGCAAATAACCAAAAAAATTGTTTGTTGAATTTTTTATTCATAAGAAAATTATGTTTTACACACTAAGAAAAAATAAATTTAAAACCGGCTATGATTATAACCACCCCTAACGTCTTTTTAACAGCTAATTGATTAAGTTTCTTAATTCCCAAATGAGTTCCAATCAAAGTCCCTATAAGAACCGCAAAGACATAGACAAATATCTCATCGGGAACTGAATGTACAGAAGAGACATTACCCAATAAACCTGAAATAGAATTAAATAAAATAAAAACTGCAGCAGTTCCAGATGCACCTTTTACACTCGTCCAGCCTAAGAAAATAATTAGTGGAGATAAAAAAATTCCCCCCCCTGTCCCTGTGAGGCCAGATAGTAGACCGATTAAAACGCCTATAAATACAGCGAATATAATGCTTACCTTCTCATTTTTGTCAGTTTGATTACTTTTAAAAAATTGAAAAATAAGCTGTAAGCCTGCGATAATCAAAACAATCCCTACTAAAGGCTTATAAAGCTCTGAGGGTAATGATATATAGCCTCCAACAAAAGCTGCAGGGATAGAGCCTGAAACAACTGGAATGAGAACTTTTAAGCTAAATAACTTATGCTTTATAAAACGAATACTCGCGATAGATGAAACTACAATATTTAAAATTAGCCCTATAGGTTTTATGATTCCTACTGGAGTCCCAGATAAAGCCAAAATTGCAATATATGCTGAAGCTCCTCCATGGCCAACAGATGAATATAAAACCGAGCCTATAAATAACAAAAAGGCTGTAAATGAATTAGCTATTAAATACTCTATTATAAAATTTCCATTCAAATAAAGATTAGTAAAATATTTATTGGTCGGAGCGGTGAGATTCGAACTCACGACCCCTTGCACCCCATGCAAGTACGCTACCAGGCT
>JABBAU010000023.1 GCA_018607785.1 Methylobacillus sp. | reverse complement strand
GGAAAAATACCATTATCATTTTTAAATTGGAGTATATTGTTAAAAATCTTCTTAGCGTTTTCTTCATCTCCTAATACCAAAGCAGCAATAACACATTCACAACTTTCAGCAATAGTTACCCATGGTTCTTCTTTTACACATTTAATACCCAAGCCTTCAACATAAAAATCTTTTAAGTTTCTTTGGAAGTCATTTTTATTATTATGGACTCCACATATATATGGATAATAAAAATCCATTGAGAATCTTGATCGATCAACGCCATCTCTATTAAATTTTTGATCCCATATATCTTCATCAATCTTAATATTTAAGGATTTATCTAATGCCATTAATGAAAGGAAAATTGACATAGAGGCAGTAATTAAAGAGTTGTCTGAAAAGCCATCTTTATCTATTGCCCAATAATAATAACCATCTGAATCTTTGAAATTTGATAGTTGATCAAAAATAATTTGGATTTTAGATTTTAAATAATCATTTACCAGATCATCCCTTCCCATTAATAGAGCCTGAGTTAATGGCAATATAATATATGGAGCATGATGACTTTCATAATGATCATGAACAGGCTCACTCCCTTTAAATTCAGGGTGGATATACCCATCATCATTTAAATTATTAAAGAACCATTCGACACCTAAATCAAAGGCATCCCACTCCTCATAAATTGCAAGGGCAATTAAGCATTCACAGTGATCCCATGGGTCACATTTACCTTTGTCATCCCATGAAATTCTTCCATCATTAGATTGATTAAATATGATCCAGTTTTTTGCTTCTTCAAAAGCATGTTTTGAGCTCTTCCAACTCATTTTTTTACAAAATAAAAGGCAATACTTTTACCAAGAATTGGATTAAAAAATTTATCTATTGAATCTAGAAAAAAAGGTTTTTTTAGAATGTGTCTTTCTAGGATTTTTTTATACCCCTTTATAATAATATTTGATTCTTGGCTTTTCCAAAACAAGCACCGAAGCCACCAATAAGCACTATGTATTGAATGAAATCTTTGAGATGATTCAAAGCTAAAATTATGTTCGGCAATCTCTTTAATTAATTCATTTTTCTTAAATATTCTTAAGTGTCCGCCCGGCTGGTTTTGATAGGCTTCTGATAAAAGCCAGCATATTTTTTCAGGAAATTCTGCAGGCACACTTGCAAGAAATTGTCCGCCTGGCTTAAGGACTCTATTTATTTCTTTAATGGCATCTTTGTAATCATGAAGATGCTCAAGGACTTCAGAGCAAACAACCAAGTCAAAAGAATCATCACAAAATGGAAGCGAATAGGCCGAACCGCTCAAAAAACTTGTTTTTGTATTAGAAATTGATTCAAGAAACTTTAGACC
Organism: Methylobacillus sp.; assembly: GCA_018607785.1. GTDB lineage: Bacteria > Pseudomonadota > Gammaproteobacteria > Burkholderiales > Methylophilaceae > BACL14. The sequence continues at coordinate 3,786 of JABBAU010000023.1, read as the reverse complement.
TTCGAAAGCCTTGTCTAGTGATTCAATATGTGGATCAAGCCCAATGCATTTGAGATCTGGAAATTTTTCCATTACTCCAAAAATATGCCTACCTTCTCCACAACCCAAATCAAGCATAGTGCCTTCTGGGTTTATGTTAATTCTATTAAAATCAAAGGTTAGCATTTTTATAGTCCTCTATTATTTTATATATAACTGACTCATATTCTTCTGTAATTTTTGTCCAACTAAAATTATCTAGAACATGAAGCCTGCCCTTCTCTGCAATATTTTTATATTTTTCATAATCGCTGATAACTAATTTTATTGATTTAGCCAAAGAAGTCGAATCCCTAGATGGAATTAAAGTTGCATAATCACCAACAAGCTCGGGAATAGATGAGGTGTTAGCTGCAATTAACGGAACCGAGCAACTCATTGCCTCTATAACAGGATATCCAAAACCCTCATACAGAGAGGACACAATTGCAATTGAGCTACATGCATATTCTTCTGCAATTTCTTTTTTTGTTAGGTTAGTTTTAAACTGAATGATGTTCTCCAAGCCCAATCTTTTGATAAGTCTTGAGGTATGACCTTCATGCTTTAACTTGCCTATAACAACAAGATTAATGTCACAAAATTCTTTTTTTAGAAAAGATAGTGCTTCCAAAGTATAGTCCAAGCCCTTAAGAGGAACGTCTGCGCTTGCTGTTGTGATTAGCCTTAATTGGTCTCTTTTGATATTGCTGTATGGAATAAAAATATCTACATCAAGACCATTGTGAATAACATTCATGCTGTTTGAGTTACATTTAAAATCTCTTGAAATATCTTTTAATGAATTGAGTGACGGGGTAATAATATTTTTAATGTGAGGGGCGACTTTCTTTTGCATTTTTAAAAATGAATACCACCTGTATCTAGAGAATCTGTAAAGTAATTTATTATTGGCTTGTAGATCATGTTCATAGTCTTTGGTTATGGGGTGATGAATAATTTCAATAAGTGGTAATAGCTTTTGAATTTCAAGCATTCCATAGCTTATGGACTGATTGTCTATAACAATATCATAATCAGAATTATTGATAAGGTAGTCTTTAGCACGATAACCAAAAGTCAACATTTCAGGAAAACCGCCAAATAGTACCGAACAAAATTCAAAATAATCAAACCTTGTTTTACTTTTTTTCTCCCAAAATATTCTTACCCTCTCCTTAAAAGAAAATGTCTGAAAAAGGTCAAGACCTGGTAGTTCGATTAAATTAACATTCTCAGAAATTTTTGGGTAAGGGGGACCAGAGATAATATCAACCTGATGCCCTTTCATTGCTAGCGCTTTAGAAATGTCATGTACATATACACCTTGCCCACCTCCAAAAGGTGCGCTTCTGTAACTAAGTAATGCTATTTTTAATTTTGACAATTTAGGCTTAAGTTGTGACTAAGCTTAACCAATGATCATAATTTTTATTTCTTCCAAAAATGATGTCTTCATAGGTCTTTTGAAGCTTTTGTGTAACCGGCCCTCGAGACCCTGATCCAATAACCATTTCATCAATTTTAGAGATTGGGGTGATCTCTACTGCCGTACCAGTAAAAAAAGCCTCATCACTATTTATTAATTCATCAATTTTAAGATTTTTTTCTACGACTTCATATCCCATATCTAGGGCAATTTTCATTACAGACTGTCTTGTAATTCCATTTAAACAGTGATCTACAGTAGGGGTATAGATTGTGTTATTTTTTATAAGAAAAATATTCTCACCACTGCCTTCCGATATAAAGCCATTCTTATCAAGCAAGATAGCCTCATCAGCACCCTTTTGAATTGCTTCATGCAGAGCCATTGTTGAGTTTATATAAGTCCCAATTATCTTATATCCAGAGTGAAGTGGATTGCTGTACTGATCGAATGAAGATTTAATGACAGATATGCCTTGTTCTTTTGCTTCAGGGCTCATGTAGGAAGGCCATTCCCATGCTGCGATTGCAACATTCACTGATAACTCGGTTGCCCTGATTCCAAGAGACTCGCTGCCTAAGTAAACTATTGGTCTTAAATAGCCTTCTTCGAGATTATTCATAGAGAATATATCTTTTTGAACTTTATTTAACTCATCACGTGAGTATGGAATCTCAACACTTAATTTAGAAGCTGCATCAAAAAGCCTATTAGTGTGATCCTGTAATCTAAAAATAGCAGGCCCTTCATTTGTCTTGTAGGCTCTGACTCCTTCAAAAACTCCAGTGCCATAATGCATGGTGTGAGATAAAAGATGCACGGATGCATTTTCCCATTTCTCAAAGGAACCATTTTTCCAAATTACTTTTGAATCAGTGTTTACAAACATGTTTACAGGATATAATTAACGTCCATTATGTCAAACTAGAACCAATAACAAAAGAGAAAAAAATGAATATAGAGTCATCTATTTTTAGGGAATACGATATACGAGGAACCTATCCAGAACAGATAAATGAAAGTTCCATTAAATCAATTGCCTTTGCTATAGCAAAGAGGTGCAAGAAAGACAATATAAGCACTCTAGTTGTTGGAAGAGATGGCAGGATATCTGGACCTGCTTTGTTAGAGGCATTCTGTGAGGGCCTCATAGAGTCAGGTATAAATGTTGATAATATTGGTCTAGTGACTAGTCCTTTATTGTATTTTGCAGCCAAGAAATCAAAATCTAAGAGCGGTATTATGATAACAGGAAGCCATAACCCTAAAAATTATAACGGCATAAAAATGGTGATAAATGATAGTCCAATATCTGGTACTGAAATATACACATTAATCAGCCATGAAAAAAATACGAATCTTGAAAAAGGAGAGATTAAATATAGTGATATAAAGCCAATATATTTGGAAGAGGTTTGTAAAAATATATCTATAAAAAATTCAGAAAAAATTAAGGTTGTTTTAGATTGTGGGAATGGAGCTGCCGGTTGTATAGCACCTGACCTATTTAAAAAATTGGGCTTAGATGTGATTGAGCTTTTTTCAGATGTAGATGGTAATTTTCCGAACCATCATCCAGACCCTGGTAAGTTAGAAAATTTACAAGATCTAATGAATGAAGTAAAAGATAACAATGCGGATATAGGTTTTGCATTTGATGGTGATGGGGATAGAGTTGGCCTTGTAACAAATAATGGAGACTCAGTATTTCCTGATAAATTAATGATGCTATTTTCTAAAGATATATTGTCTAGAGATAAAGGGAGTATAGTTTTTGATGTTAAATGCTCTAATCAGTTAGAAAATATAATTAGGGAGAATGGAGGCGATCCAATAATGTCTCCAACTGGTCATTTTCATATTAAAAAATCTATTAAAAAACATAACTCCCTTCTCGGTGGTGAGATGAGTGGGCATATATTCTTTAATGATAAGTGGTATGGTTTTGACGATGGGCATTATGCAGCAGCAAGAGCAACTGAAATACTTTCCAATCATGACGAAAATATATCAGATATCATTCACAAGTTCCCAATATCATCTTCTACTCCAGAGTTAAATATTACAGTAACGGACGAGACAAAATTTAACATTGTTGAAAAATTTACAAATGAGTGCAGTCTTGATGGTAAAAAAATTACCATAGATGGTTTAAGAATAAATTTTAATAATGGATGGGGTCTTATCAGAGCATCCAATACCACTCCTAAACTAGTTATGAGATTTGAAGGCAATTCTTTAAAAGATATGAATGAGATAAAAGATCTTTTTCTTTCAGAACTCACTCGCATTTGTCCTGATATTGTTATAAATTTAGATTGAATCATGAAAAATGATAG
>JABBAU010000043.1:27010-34013 GCA_018607785.1 Methylobacillus sp. | reverse complement strand
TTTAAAAATTTTTAAAGCTTTATAACTTTCTTAAAATTAAAACTTTAAGAAATTAGGTATATTATCCATCAATTAAATGCTGTATCGCAAGTATTTTGTCTTTTTTTTGACACATATTCAATATTTTGTTGTTTTATTGCAACAATTTGGCTTTTATTCCCGAAAATAAGCCTAATTAACTTATATAAGCGGCTAAAATTAACAATTTTTACTTACATATTTTTTCAAAGGTTTGCAGCGCATAGCGGTCTGTCATACCCGCAATGTAGTCAGAAACGATAATAGCTAATTCATTTTCGTCTAGATTGTCATTATTATTGAAGAGGTGTGGGCTTTGCATTAATTTTGCAAACAAGCTTTGAATTACGTCTTGCGCATTATCTGTCATTGCCTTTACCCGAGGGTGTAAATAGAGCTTTTCTCTTAAAAACTGTTTAAGTGATTGTTGTTTTTTTGCCATAGTCACTGATAAACCAATGACAGGCGCTGCATGCCTTACCTCGTCTATGGATTTAAATTGTTCTCTATCAATTTGCGCTTGCGAATATTGACATAAGTCCATTATAAAAATATTCATCATCCTTCGAATAGTTGATTTAATACACTGCTTATCGTTAATTAAAGGTGACTCTGATTTCACTTCGGAGCTAATTTCATTAAAAAATGGTACATCTATTAATTGGTCAAATGTCACCAGCCCCGAACGATAGCCATCATCAATGTCATGATGATTATATGCAATTTCATCAGCAAAATTCACCAGTTGCGCCTCTAGTGAGGGCTGTCTTTTTTGAATAAAACGCTTTCCCACCTCCCCCAATTGACGAGCATTCTTATTTGAGCAATGTTTTAAAATGCCCTCTCTGGTTTCAAATGTCAGATTGAGCCCCTTAAAATCAACATAGTCATTTTCTAAAACATCAACAATTCTTAATGATTGAAGATTATGTTCAAATCCACCATAGGGTTTCATACATTGATTTAGGGCACTTTGTCCTGCATGCCCAAAGGGGGTATGCCCCAAATCATGTGCAAGCGCAATGGCCTCGGCTAAATCCTCATGTAACCCCAACGTTCTTGAAATACCTCTTGAGATTTGTGCAACTTCTAAAGAATGCGTAAGACGCGTTCTAAACATATCGCCTTCATGATTCACAAAGACTTGTGTTTTATATTCTAATCTTCTAAAAGCACCCGAATGAATAATACGGTCTCGGTCTCTTTGGAAATCGTTTCGAAGAGTTGAGGGTGCCTCTTTAAATTGCCTACCTAAGCTTTTATTTGGATCGGCAGCAAAAGGTTTTAAATTCATATGAAAATTTCTTTAATTTTAAGATTGCTCTAGAATTTGATGTAATTTTTTAGGATCATATTGATTGGTTAAAACTGCATCGCCAATCGACTTTTGAAGCACTAAATTTATTTGCCCATCTTTTGTCTTTTTATCAAGCATCATCAATTCCATATATTTTTTAACAGAAATTTTAGGTGGCTCAGTGGGTAACCCCGCTTTTTTAATGAGTGCAACTATTCGACCCACATCTTTATCTGCTAACCAACCCATACTTTGTGATAACTTTGCTGCCATGACCATACCCGCACCGACAGCTTCTCCGTGCAACCAATTTCCATAGCCTTGTGCAACTTCAATCGCATGCCCAAAAGTGTGCCCCAGATTTAATATTGCCCTAATGCCAGATTCAAATTCATCTGCCTCAACCACTGCAGCTTTATTTTCACAAGACCTTTGCACCGCTTCTATTAAATACTTTGGATTCATCTCCATTAAATATTGGATATGACTTTCTAGCCATTCAAAAAATTTATTATCCCTAATTAAGCCATACTTGATGACTTCCGCTAAACCCGCTGATAACTCTCGACTTGGCAATGTCTTCAAAACATTCATATCGCTGATAACACATTTAGGCTGATAAAAAGCGCCAATCATATTTTTACCTAAAGGATGGTTAATGCCAGTTTTACCGCCAACAGATGAGTCAACTTGTGAAAGTAACGTTGTTGGAATCTGAATGAAATTAACCCCTCTCATATACGTAGCTGCAGCAAAGCCAGTAATATCACCAATAACGCCGCCACCTAAGGCAATTAGGGTAATTTCTCTATCTGCTTTATTTTGAAGTAATTGGGCGTAAATAGAATCAAGCGAATCCTTGCTTTTATAACTCTCTCCATCTGGCAAGATTATAGATATTAATTCCTTATGGGGAGACACAGTCTCCATAAGTGTTTTTAGATAAATATCTGCGACAGTCTCGTTGGTGATGATTGCCACTTTTTTACCTAATATATGCTGGCTTATCAATTCATAATTTGAAATCAAACCTTCACCAATATATATGGGGTAGCTTCTTTCATCGAATTGGATGTTAATTTTTTTCATATACTATTTCGTTATACTAATAATTTCATTGACGATTTCGTGGACCCTTTTATTTTTTGTTGTCACCTCAAAGTCCGAAATCATTTCATAAAGCGGCTCTCTTTCTTCACAAAGTTTTTTGATAATAGATTCTATGTTTCCATTTCTTAATAAAGGCCTAGTTTTGTCATTTTTCATTCTGGAAATCAAATCTTTTTGATTGGATTTCAAATATATCACTATCCCATTTTCTGACAAAAGATCACGGTTAAATTTTGATAAGATTACGCCACCTCCGGTGGCTAGAATAATATTCTTTTTACTAACAAGCTCTTTTAAGATTTCTTTTTCTCTTTCACGAAAACCTGCTTCACCTTCGTACTCAAATATCATTGGCACGTCAACGCCCAATTTTTCCTCAATCACTTGATCACTATCAAAAAAAGTTTTATCTAATTTCTTCGACAGAATTTTACCTAAAGTCGTTTTACCTGAACCCATAAGACCGATTAAGTAGATATTTTTATATTTTTTCATAACAAGTCCAACAAAAACAAAATTATAAATCAATTAAAACTTATAATGATAACGTTCAGCTCTATAATATACTTTTATCGAATACATATTTTAATAAATCAACATCATGATTTCACAAATTAAAAATTTCCTAACCCTTTTGTTTCTCATGGGGTTATCAGGGTTAGCAATCATTATTTTCACGGCCACACTTATTTATCCTACATTGCCGGATGTTGAGAGTCTTTCAAAGTATCGCCCCAAGGAACCGTTACAAATTTTTACTAAAGACAATTATTTAATTCAAGAATTTGGTGAAGAAAGAAGAGATTTTATTGCTATAGAAAATGTGCCTCAAAAAATGATCAATGCTATTTTAGCGATTGAAGATAGGCGGTTCTTTGAGCATCCAGGAATTGATTTTATTGGCATTGTAAGGGCAGCAGTGAAAAATTTTACAGGGCAAAGCAGGGAGGGTGCGAGCACAATTACAATGCAGGTTGCCCGAAACTTTTTTCTTTCTTCTGAAAAAACCTTTAAAAGAAAAATTAATGAAATATTACTGTCTTTAAAAATTGAAAACACCTTAACAAAGGAAGAAATTCTTGAGCTTTATATTAATCAAATTTATCTTGGCCAAAGATCTTTTGGTTTTTCTGCTGCTGCAAATACATACTTTAATAAAACTCTTGAGAACTTAAACCTTGCAGAAATTGCACTACTTGCAGGGTTGCCTAAAGCGCCTAGCAGATATAATCCTCTATCAAACCCAGATCTTGCTGTTGCAAGACAACATACCGTCTTAAATAATATGTACAAATATGGATTTATTGATAAGCCCTCCTATATTTTGGCACTCGAAGAACATCTTGATTTAGTCGAAACAAATATTCGTTATGAAATTCAGGCTGATTATGTTGCAGAAATGGTTCGTAAAGTACTTTATGAAGAATACGGTAATAGTATTTATACCAGTGGTTTAAAAGTTATCACGACAATTAAAAAAAGAAATCAAGAAGTTGCAAACCAGGCTGTTGAAAACGGTATTATAAATTATATGAATCGACAAGAACTCAGGGAACCTGAGGGATTTGTTGATTTAGATTCTAAAGAATTTAAAGACAAAAAAACAAAAAATCAGTTTTTGAAAAAATCATTAAGGTCCTATAAAACCTATAACAATTTTATTCCTGGCATCATCTTATCAACTCAACCCTACAAAATTGAAGTTTTTTTAAAGACTAACCAATATATAACTATCTATAGAAAAAATTTAGGATCCTTAAAAAAAGACCTATCGAAAGAAAATTCAGAAGATAAATTGATTAAGAAAGGTTCTGTGATGAGGTTCGTTAAAAAAAATAAAGATTGGCTTGCCACACAACTCCCAGATGTTGAAAGTGCTTTGATTTCAATGGATCCAAATACAGGCGCAATTGTTGCATTGGTCGGCGGTTTTAGTTTTAAAAAAAATAAATTTAATCACGTTACCCAAGCGCATCGTCAGCCTGGTTCTATTTTTAAACCCTTCATCATTTCAAGTGCCTTGGAAAAAGGCATTACACCTTCTACAATTATTAACGACGGTCCTCTTGAAATCCTTGCAAAAGATTTAGGTACAAATGAAAATTGGGTCCCTCAAAATTATAATGAAAAATTTTCTGGTCCAATTAGGCTAAGAGAAGGTTTAGCTAAATCTAAGAATTTAATTTCTATCAGAATTTTAAAACATATAAGCCCAGAATACTCACTTGATTATATTGCTCGATTTGGTTTTAATCCAAAAAAATACAAACCTTACTTATCTATGGCCTTAGGCGTTGGAGAAGCCACAGCTTGGGAAATGGTTAGAGCCTATAGTGTTTTTGCAAATGGGGGCTATTTAAAAACACCTTACTATATCGACAGAATTATTGATTCAAAAGGAAGGAATATTAAACTCCAGGCTGGCCTAATCAATGAAGAAACTCCAAGAATTATTGATCCTAGAAATGCTTTTATTATGTATGACTTACTCAAAGAAGTTATTACAAATGGTACAGCTAGAAAAGCGAAAATTTTAAAGCGGCCGGATATGGCAGGCAAAACAGGCACAACTAATGACCTAATAGACGCATGGTTCGCTGGATTCAACTCTGATATTGTGACTGTAACTTGGATGGGTTACGATCAACCTAAATCGCTTGGCAATAAGGAAACTGGATCGCGTGCAGCGCTCCCTATTTGGATTGACTATATGAAGCCTTTATTGAAAAATTATCCCATCAAAAATCAAGTCAAACCTGAAGGTATAACGCCTTTAAAAATAAATAAAAAAACTGGCATGACAAAAAATGCAGATGAAGATGGTTTTTTCGAGTATTTTTATGAAGAATATCCACCTTATGATAATTCTTACTTTGTAATCAACTAAGTTATTAAATTATGTCATCAAAAAATACTAAATTATCCGTTGCAAATCTTGCCGCGCAAATGATTATGGAAGAGGGAATTAAAGATTATTTTTTTGCAAAGAAAAAAGCGGCAAAATCATTAGGGCTCAATGAAAATGTGAGCCTCCCAACAAATTTACAAATTGACAAAGCAATAGAAGAATTCCATAAAATATTCAACCAAGACACAAACATTGAATTTTTAGAACATTTTAAAGATCAAGCTCTAAATGTTATGGATTTGTTCAAAAGCTTCAAACCGCATTTGATGAATGAACTTACCAAAGGCATTATCCCAAAATTCCCTGAAATTAAGATCAATTTATTTGCTGATAATATAAAAGACATAGAATATGTTCTTCTGAACAGTGAAATTTCCTATGAATTTTCAGAAACTAAAATGTACAAAAAATCTGGAAAAAATTCAATAAAATCTGTTCCAACAATCTATCTAGATAGCCTCCCCATACCAGCTGAGATTAAAATTTATTTCGAAAATGATTTTTTTAGTTTTAAGAAAAATTTTTTACAGCATCGGGGTTTAAATTTTAAAGATGTTTCTTCCCTTGACATCAAGTCTTTGATTGAATTAGGTGAGCAACCTCTAACGCAAAATAGGTAATTATTGCATCCGCCCCGGCTCTTCGAAACGAAATCAGTGACTCTAGGATAGCATCATCTTGATTAAGCCAACCTCTTAATGAAGCAGCCATAATCATAGAATATTCACCACTGACTTGATATACAAAAGTAGGTTTATTAAATGTCTCTTTTACCCTAAAAACTATGTCAAGATATGGCATACCAGGTTTTACCATCACCATATCAGCACCTTCTTGGATGTCTAGTCTGACTTCATCTAAAGCTTCATCACTATTGGCTGGATCCATTTGATATGTTTCTTTTGTCGACTTGCCTAAAAGCTTTGAAGATCCTACAGCGTCTCTGAAAGGGCCATAAAAAGAAGACGCATATTTTGCAGAGTACGCTAAAATTTTTGTATTAATAAATTTATTTTCTTCCAAAGTCTTTCTGATGCTTCCCACTCTGCCATCCATCATATCTGAGGGGGCTACAATATCAGCGCCTGATTTTGCATGACTTAAAGCCTGTTTATTTAAAATACTGACAGTTTCATCGTTGAGAATATTTCCATTTTCATCAGTAAGGCCATCTTGTCCATTTAGTGTAAAAGGATCTAGTGCTACATCAGATATAACCCCCAACTCAGGTAATTCTTTTTTTATTTTTTTAATTGCTTTTTGGACGAGGCCATTATCATTAAATGCCTCTCTTGCATCTTTTGTTTTTAAATTTTTTTCTATACAAGGAAAAATAGCGATGGCAGGAATACCCAATTTGTGGCATTCAGTAGCATCTTTAATTAGCTCATCTATACTCAATCTTTGAATACCTGGCATTGATTCTATATCTTGACGGACCTTATTACCTTCTATTACAAATATCGGATAGATAAGATTATTTACAGAGATATTATTTTCACGCATTAAGGTTCTAGAAAAACTGCTTTCTCTCATTCTTCTGGGTCTTTTAATTATGGTCATATATTAATCTCACTAAAAAAAAGCTCGCTGAGCGCATCACCAGGATCAGCTTGTCTCATAAATGCTTCTCCAATAAGGAAAGAATGAATATGATTTTCATTCATCAA